>PMLN01000120.1 GCA_003158885.1 Anaerolineae bacterium | reverse complement strand
GATGGGACCCGAACGAAAGTCCCGCTTGATCTCGGATGAAGAGAAGCGCGTCATCGCCTATCATGAAGCCGGTCACGCGGTGGTGGCAAATGCCATCCCCGAAGCCGATCCGGTTCAGAAGATTACGATTGTCGGACGCGGACAGTCGGGTGGCGCCACCTGGTATCGCCCCGATGATGACCGCCTGTTATTCTCGCGCAAGAAGATGATCGCGACGTTGGCCGGTGCGCTCGGCGGACGCGTGGCCGAGGAACTGGTCTTTGATGATATTACCTCCGGCGCTTCCAATGATATCGAGCAGGTGACGCACATGGCGCGCGCTATGGTCACCCGCCTTGGTATGAGTAACGAAATGGGGCCTATGGTCTACGGCCAAAAGGAGGAGTTGATCTTCCTCGGACGCGAGATTTCCGAACAGCGCGATTATTCCGAAGCGATCGCGCAGAAGATCGACCAAGAAGTTCGTAATCTGGTAAACGAAGCTTATAAGCTTGCCAAGAATTTGTTGACCAGTTATCGCGTCCAGCTGGATGCAGTCGCCAAGAAATTGTTGGAAACGGAGACGATCACGCGTGAAGAGTTCGAAGCGATCTTCCCGCCGCCGTCCCCGAAGAAGAGCGGCACGCCGCAACCGGTGTGACTGGTGTAAAAAGTAAGAAGAGAAAAGTAAAAACATAAGAGGCTTTCCAAAAACTGGAAGGCCTCTTTTTCTTTTCACTTCTTTCTTCTTATGGCTTCGCGCCTTCCGTCTCGTTATGCTCTTTCACCAACTCGCGCCGCAGGATCTTCCCGACGGTTGTCTTCGGTAGTTCCTGCCTGAATTCATAATGCGTTGGGACTTTATAGGCCGCCAGGCGTTCCTTGCACCAGGCTTTGATCTCGTCGGCGGTCGCCTCCTGGCCCGGCTTCAGCACGATCCAGGCTTTGACCGTTTCGCCGCGATACGGATCGGGAATGCCGGCTACACCTGCCTCCAAAACTTTCGGGTGCGCGGCGATGACTTCCTCCACTTCACGCGGCCACACCTGGAACCCGCCCGGCTTGATGAGCTCCTTCTTACGATCCACGATGTAGAAATAGCCGTCCTCATCCATGCGGGCGATATCGCCTGTGAACAGCCAGGTCTTGCCATCCTTCAACTTGCGTAACGCATTGGTGGTTTCGGTGGGCATGTTGTGATAGCCCTTCATGACCTGTGGCCCATTGATCACGAGTTCGCCGATCTCTCCCATGGGCATTTCGGTCTCGCCATCGTCGAGACTGATGATCTTGCAGTCCACATCCGGGAAGGGCATGCCAATCGAACCGGTTTTGTTGACGCCCATTAAAGGATTGCAATGTGTGGCGGTCGGGGCTTCGGATAATCCATAGCCTTCGAAGACTTTCCCACCGCTTAGCTCTTCGAATTTTTCCTTGGTCTCGCGCATTAAGGGGGCGGAACCGGAGATGCAAGCCTTGATGGACTTGAGATCATATTTTCCGGCTTTCACCTCGGGGTTATTGTTGATGGCGTTATAAAGCGTTGGCACGCCCGGGAAATTGGTGGGGTGATATTTATGAATGTTTTCCAGAACATCGGGGATGTCACGCGGATTGGGGATCATGACCATGCTGGCTCCAATGGCCATTGCATAACACATGCCCGCCACCATGCCATAAACATGAAAAAGCGGGATCGCCATCAACAGGATTTCCTTGCCATCTTCCATGCCGACGAACCAACTCTTGATCTGCAGGGAGTTCGCCACCACGTTGCGATGCAAAGCCACCGCGCCTTTGGAGGCCCCGGTTGTCCCGCCGGAGTATTGGAATAAGGCGGTATCGTCCGGTCCAAGATCCAGTTTGGGGCGCTGGGCAGGCTGATATTTGGCAAGCAAATCCTTCATCCACACATCGCCATCCGCCAGCCCGCCCTCGATCCTGAACCCGCCTTTTTTCTCGCGCGCCAGCGTGAATAACAGGCTTGTCACAGGGGGCAGGGCTTCCTTGAGGTTTGTCACGATCAGCTTCTTGATCCTGGTATTTGGCTGGGCGGCTTTGATCGTTTTATAGAAGTTGGTCATGACGAACATGACTTCGATGCCCGCATCGCTGGCCTGATAGGCAATCTCGGGCGGCGTATAAAGCGGGTTGGTGGCCACCACCACACCGCCCGCTTTGAGAATCCCAAAGTATGCCTCGATGAATTGCGGGGTGTTGGGCATGAAGATTCCGACCCGGTCGCCTTTCTTCACGCCCATGTCGGCCAGCGCGGCCGCGATCCGGTCGGTCGCTTCGTTCATCTCTTTGTATGAAATGGCCGCGCCTTTAAAGATCGTGCAGGCGCGGTCTGGATATTTGCGGGCCGCCTCCTCCAGAAAATAGTACAGCGGTTCCTTTGGGTAATCTATCGTGGGCGGTACCCCTTTATCGTAATGTGCAATCCACGGACGATCGTTCACGGCGCTCCTCCTTTGTGAGTTTGACGAAGTATATAACAAAATGAAAGCAGGAGTCAACTCAAGATTCGGGAGTCGTTATTCGGGAATCGCCTGGCGGATGAAGGTGAGGATATTGTCGATCATGTTTTTTTCATCCGCATGGAACCAATGGATATTCGGATCGGACTCCTTGAACCAGTTGCTTTGCCTGCGGACAAAAATGCGCGTGGCGCGGCGCATTTCAACTTTGGCTTGTTCGATGCTCATCTGGCCTTCGATCACGCGCATACATTCGCGATATCCGATGGCAGACATGGTCGGCAGATCAGACGAATAACCTTTTGCCAGCAACCCTTTGACTTCATCAAGCAACCCGCCCTCGAACATGGCTTCGATGCGCGCATCGATGTGTGCGTAAAGCTCCGGCCGCGGGCGTGTCAACCCGATGGCGATGAGATGGTAGGGCGATTCACCCTGTCCGCGCTGCTCGGAGAATTTTCTGCCGGTGGTCAGGATCACTTCCAAGGCTCGAATGGTTCTTCGCACATTGCGCGCGTCAATCTTCTGCGCGGCATCGGGATCAAGCGATTTCAATCGTTCGTGCAACCACCCCTGTCCCTTATCCCTTGCCCATTTCTCTAATTCACTTCTCAACCTTTTGTCTGGTTCAACTTCCGGCGGCTTCCAGCCCTCGGTGACCGCGCGGACATATTGTCCCGTCCCGCCGACCAGCAAGGGCAATTTGCCGCGCACATGGATGTCCGCGATGACCTCGGCTGCCATTTTCTGGAAAACGGCCAGTGACAAAATCTCATCCGGATCGGCGATGTCAATCAAATGATGTGGAACGCGCGCCTGTTCTGCACGCGTGGGTTTGGCCGTGCCGATATCCATGCCGCGGTAGAAGAGCCGCGAATCCGCCGAGACGATCTCGCCGTTGATCCGTTCAGCGAGTTGGATGGCGATCTCGGTCTTACCCACAGCAGTGGGGCCGACGAGCAAAATTAAATATGTCTGTGACATTGAGTTGATTATAAGTTAAAACAAAAAGTCCCACCTGTCCTACCCGTTTAGAACACCAAGCGAATCGTGACGGACGATAAAAAGAGTAGCAAAAAAGAAGGGAGAAAACAATATAGCTATATGTTTTTTTCAATCGCTTATAACCTACAAAACTTAATCTTTAGATCATCAGAAGCCTCGGATTTTTATTATTTGGCTGCAAAAGTAAGAGCTAGAAACATTTTTTGAAATTCTATAAACATTTTCATAATATCTGGGTATTTACTTGCTTCCATTGCAATTGCAGTAGTATTAACAGTATCCAGCCCTGCCTTGATATTGTTACCCAAAACCCCCAATTTGTTAAGGCTGTTTTCCGGCTGGCTGAGAAGGGAGTCAAGGGAGGGACGATGGCCAAGTGAACCCCATTGATCATTAGCAAACCAACCGCCTTTTTCAGCTAGTTCTATCCGAGGCAGCCCATCCTGCCAAAACGGCGGGTAAGTCAAACTATTGATTTGAGTTTTTTCAAAATCAGTCCTGGACGTACCATTAAACCATTCTCCGGCTGAAGCCAGAACAAATTCGGTTTCATTAGCCTTTGGATGAGCTGGATCGGTCGGATTCAGAAGCTGGGATAATATGCTCTCGTAGACCGTACCATCGAGCGCAGTCGTCGTGAAGTAGACGGGTTTTCCGTTTTCGTCCAGAGCCCAACTAATTGATCCAGAATCTAATGGAACAAGGAAAGCATGTTTACTTTGTGTTTTTTGATCTGCTTCATAAGCAACATTCCACCCTTTATAATTTTTCACCGCCTCGTCGGAAAAAGGCGCATTTAAGGCGGGATTGAGAAGAGCCGATTCAATGGCTAGATATTGTTTGCCCCACGGGTAAAAAGTTGGGCTTTCTATATTTTCCGAAATCTCAAGTGGTCGGACAAAAGCTTTTTTCTCTTCACTCCAGTAGACTGTTTTGCCTTGACTGTCAACACCAGTTAGAATGCCATTGGCATATCCGGCATTATGAACGTCGCTGTCGAGAAAAGAAATAATCTTGGTATTTTGTTCAATAATCGGCGTACCATCGGAATTCCAACCGGAGATAACTTGACTTATGGTCCAGTTACCATTTTCACCGGTAACTACAGAATTAATGCCTTCGGTTTTCAGATTTGCGGAAAAATTAGGCGTTAAACCAAGCGAATCGGAAAAAGCCATCACCGGCACAGGCGAGGGAGTTACATCAGGAGAATTGGTAGGAGGAGGTAATGGGGAAGGAGATGGAGAAATTATAGATGGAACTGAAGATGGAGTTAAAGACGGAAGAGCCGGGGTAGTAACAGGCCGTGCAGGAGCACACCCGGTAAGACTAGCGCTGAGCACAGTCGAAACGAGCAGGATGATAAATAGGGTAGAGAATATTTTCTTCATGGTTTCCCTTCGCAGGGACACAGCGCGCTCACGGCATCAGCGAAGCGATCTATGGAAGAACGGTGTCGGAGGGTCGCCGTATTCCTACGAATCAAATCCTTTTCTCAAAACCCCTGACATCCATTTGGATGTTCGGGACTTGCATTTTTGATGTGGGTTAAACGGATAAAGCCAATTCTTTCACAAGTGTCTGCGGCAACGAAATAGGCGAAAATAAACCGGCAGGGAAGAGATAATCTTCTCCCGACTCGTCAATCACGCGAATCATTTTGTGGCTTTCCGCTTCTTGGTCGGATAATGCCTGATAAATTTTTCGCGGTTCGAGCGAGGCTTCGTAGCCACTGTTCCTGAGACAAACAACAAAACGAGGGGATGTTTTTGTAGACATGTTATTTTCCTAGAATTCGTTTTACCTTGATATCGCGTTTTCCAATTCCATGCGCTTCATACCAGTGGATTTCAGCAAAGCAGGTTGTATCATCCGGCAGGCGAATGTTTGCGAGGCCTTTCAGTTTTCTCCAGCGGCCTCTGCCATGCTTTTTCTGTAATCTGTCCAAATCGCGGATGGAATTTCCAACAGCAATAATCTCAATATCTGTGATTTCGCTGATGACTTCAATTTCTTCAGTCTGCATGACGATCTTATTATACCTCCGCATATAAAGTCGTTGGTTTCATATCGCATTCTCGAAATGCGTGATCTTTGCCTTGCCGTTCACCTTCTCAACTGCGATTACATCAATCTGCCAATGGTCAATCTCGTTCTGCTGGGCGTAATATCCGGCACAGGAAACCATGTGCTGTTGTTTACGCGGCGTAACGGCGATCTCCGGCGGGCCCAGCGAACTGGTGGTGCGCGCCTTGACTTCCACAAAAATCGTGAAACCCTCTTTTTCTGCGATCAAATCAATCTCGCCATAGGGTGTGCGCACGTTGCGCGCGATGATCTCATAGCCTTTGGCCGATAAATAATCCGCGGCAGCCTGTTCGCCCCAGCGTCCTACTTCTTGATTGCGGCTCATTTAACCTCTTGCATAACTTAAATTATATCTTGTAGTAACGACTTCAGTCGTTTGTTCTATGGGCAAAGAGCGACTGAAGTCGCCACTACAACCCATTTTGTAGCCTATTGCAAGTATTTTTCCAGCAATCCGCGCAAACGGACTTCCCAATTTTCGCGGTGCGGGCGCGAAGCATGGACCAGCCGTTCGTATTGTTCCAGCATGGTTTTCGTTGTGCGCTCGATGGCGTAACGGGCGGAGGCTTGGCGCGCCGCCTCGCCCATTTGCTTGCGCAGGCTGGCATCCAGGCACAGACGCGTAAGCTTGGCCGTAAAGGAAGCCAGATCTTGTGTTGCCAGAAATCCGGTTTTGCCGTCTTCAATCGTATCGCCAACGCCGGGTGAATCGATCCCGATCACCGGCAGTCCGGCGGCCATGCCTTCGATCACGGACAGCGGATGGACCTCCGTGACCGAGGCGGTCACGAAGGCGTCGCACATGGCGAGATAGGAGGGGAGCTTTTCATAAGAGATCAAGCCGGTGAAACGGACGCGCGTATCGAGATTGAGTTCCGCCGCGAGCTGCCTGGTCTCCTCCTCGAATTGTTTTTGTCCGCTGCCCACGATCAGAAGATGAACATGATCGAGCGCGCGAGCCACGCCTGCGAAGGATTGAAGCAGGAAGGCAAGGTTTTTTTCCGGTCCGAGACGGCCGGCATAAACTAGCAGCACATCCCCCTCTTTGAATCCGAAATCAGTGCGTGATAAGGGCTTGGGCTGGTAAAAACTTTCGAGTTCCACGCCGTTGGGGATGATCTCAATGCGGCTGGTCACGCCCATCTTGCGCAAAATATTCGTCATGCCTGCAGAGGGCGATACCACCAGACCCATCGCTTCGCAAAACGGAGGCATGTAGGCTTGGAGCAATCCGTCGCTGATCTCTTCCGGCAGCATGGGGAAGTAGGCTTGTGCGTATAGATCATAGCG
>PMLN01000057.1 GCA_003158885.1 Anaerolineae bacterium | reverse complement strand
AGGCAACTTCGGTTAACATGAATAACTTGAGCGAATGGGTCCTTTCAGGCCCGTCCGGTTATTACCCCAATGTTATCCTGACCGGGGTCATCCCTGCCAAAGGCTACTACTTGTTGGTGCATGGTTCCAGTGATCAGGCAACCATTACGCCCACTCCGGGTCCTTGTATTGTTTTCAACCCGACGGATGTAACCTATGACCAGATATTTGCCGGTGGTTTGTATTCCTATGGACAAACCCTTTACTTAAAAGATCCCAATAATTTCACGATGGATACCGCTAATTTATATAGCGCAAAATGGCCTGCCGGTTCGACCACCAATCATGCCAGCATGGAGCGCCGCGGCGTCGTGCCGGATTCATCTGACGCATGGATAACATATGCCGATACAACCGGTACGGTTCGTGATTGTGATGGTAATCGTGTTTTCGGCACGCCCAAAAATCAAAACTGGTCCTGGGGAAAAGCTCAAACGCCTTCCCCTACGCCTGCCCCCACGAAAAAACCGACTCCCAGGCCGCCCACACCCTTTGCACACGTCGTCATCAACGAGTTCCTTCCGCGCCCCGGTTTCGACTGGAACAACGACGGAACGGTCAATGATTATGATGAATTCATCGAGGTCGAAAACCTGGGGCCTGGGATCGTTGACCTAACTAACTGGAAATTGGATGTCATGCCGAACAACGGCATAGGTTCCTTTATCCTGCCAAGCCGTAAATTGAATCCCAATGACCGCGTGGCCTTTTTTGGATCCACCACCCAGCTCCTGCTTGAAGACAGTGGTGAGACCGTGCGCCTGACTTCTTCAACGGGCGTAATTCAGGATGCTTTTACTTACCCGCCTGCACTTCAACCGGATGATTCGTGGTGCCGCATCCGGGATGGCATTGGGCAATGGCGCGATGGATGTTTTCCAACGCCCGGCCTCGAAAATACACTAAGCGGAATAATACCGCCTTTACCGTCTCAACCTGCAGGGGAAATAGCCTGTCAGCTTCCCGATAGCGCACCGGACGAATTTCGTCTGGCGGAATGCAGCAGCTTTGGCGCCGGTATTTGGAATCAGCAATATTGGGATGAACTATCCGGACAGAACGAATACGCAGTACCTGATCCGAAGAACAAATGGGGAACATTTATCCAATAATACGAGAGGCTGTTTTCAATCCCCGGCGGCACGCGCCACTTCTTCCGATTCAAATACTACTTCGTCTTTTCCGTTCAACTTTTCCCTGATCTTTGAGATGATCAGATCCAGATGGCCGGAATGAGCCACGTAATCCAGTTCGTCGGCAGGGACGGCCAGCACCGGGCAAAGCACAAAATTGGAAATCCAATCTTCGTAAAGATCATTCAGACCTTGCAAATATTCGGGCGTGATGCCCTGCTCATAATCCCGGCCGCGCTGCGTAATGCGAGTCATTAAAGTATAGACGGAGGCCCGCAGATAAATCACCAGGTCGGGCGAAGGCAGGGTTTGAATGACCGTCTCGTAGAGTTCGCGGTACGTTTTATAGTCCCGTTCTGTGATATGCCCTTGCCGGTAAAGATTCTGAGCGAAAATCTCCGCATCTTCATAGACGCTTCGATCCTGAACCACAGATGTCGGATGTTGTGACAGTTGGTAGTGGGAGCGCAGTCGCCGGGAAAGGAAAAAAATTTGCGAGTGGAAAGACCAGGCATCCATATCCGCATAAAAGTCTGCGAGATATGGATTATCTCCAACCGGTTCATAAAATGCTTCCCATTCGAATTGCTTGCACAGCATGGTTACCAGGGTGGATTTACCCACACCGATATTCCCGGCAATCGCTATAAATTTTTTCATCATCACTCCCGAATATTGGATGGATGGAAACGGATTATTGATTCTTCAACTGGGCATCAATGATCTGCTGGAAATAAGCGAGCGGCTGGGCGCCGACGATGCGATAGCCGTTGATGAAGAAGGTCGGCGTGCCGCTCACGGCCGTATCGCCGTTGCTGTCTGCGGGTAGGCTGTTGGCATAATCCAGATCGCTTTGAACGGCCTGTTTGTATTTTTCGGTCTTCATGCAATTGTCGAAGGCGTTCAAATCCAGTCCCAAGTCGGAGGCATATTGATGGTATGAATCTTCGCCTAGAACCGTCCCGGCTTGATTGTTGATCTGATCTTTGTGGGTGAAAAGCGCATCGTGGTATTGCCAGTAGGCACTCTGATCGCCTGCGCACAGCGCGGCTTCAGCCGCCATGAAGGCATTCTGATGGAACGGTAATGGATAGTTGCGATAAACCAGCCGGATCTTGCCGGGGTAAGCGGCCAGGAGAGGTTTGTACGTGGTGTCATGCCATTGTGTGCAGTACGGGCATTGGTAGTCGCTGAATTCCACGATGACAATCGGTGCATCCGCCGGGCCGAGGCTCGGGAACCCGGCTGTAGGAATATTATATTTAATCGGAACGGGCGTTACCGCCGGAGCCTGGGCAACCGCCGGTGGGAAGGCTTGAGCAGACTGACCCGTTTGTGCGGCAGGATTATGCTGACCGATAAAGTATCCGAGAATCAGTCCTGTGCAGAGAGCCATCACAACCATGAACGAATAAAAGTGGCCGCGCTTGAAGGTTACAGTTTCTTCCTGGTCCACAACAGGCTCATCAGGTGGAGGCGGAGGAGGGGTTTTGGTTTTAGTAGGCATGACGATTTGTGGCCGCAAAGGCAACCGCTTAGAGGAAAGTGGTGGATGGGTTTTGGATTTGGTAGGCATGGGCGGATTATATCACCTGGAACCGAACCGAAATTAGTACGTATATCCTATTGCCTATAGGAGGTAAAATGTCCGCTATGCACAAACAACATATCCCCTGGTTTTTGTGGCCGTTTGCCATGCTTTGGCATCTTCT
>PMLN01000104.1 GCA_003158885.1 Anaerolineae bacterium | reverse complement strand
ATACATATTCTTCACCGGCGGCGTAGTTTCTTCCGTCGGCAAAGGCGTGACCGCCGCAGCAACCGGATTGATCCTAAAGGAACGCGGATTCAAAGTCACGGTGCAAAAGCTCGATCCGTATATCAACGTTGATCCCGGCACAATGAGCCCATACCAACATGGGGAAGTTTTTGTTTTGGATGACGGCGCAGAAACGGACCTGGACCTCGGCCATTATGAGCGATTCATTGACATCCGNNGCAGAGATCATCGGCAAGGAACGGCGCGGAGATTTTCTCGGCGGGACCATCCAGGTGATCCCCCACATCACGAACGAGATCAAGCGGCGGGTCGGGCTGGTGGCGAAGGAAACGGGGGCGGAAGTTGTACTGGTCGAAATCGGCGGCACGGTGGGCGATATCGAATCCCAGCCATTCCTGGAAGCATTAAGACAACTGAGGAATGAAATCGGACGCGAGAACGTGTTTTTCATCCACGTAACCTGGCTGCCATACATCGGGGCGACGGGTGAACTCAAGACCAAGCCCACCCAACATTCGGTGTCGGCCTTGCGCTCGATCGGCATCTCGCCCAACATGATCATTGCGCGTTCGGATTATCCGGTGGAGGACGGCATCTGCGACAAGATCGCCCTGTTCTGCGATGTGGAGAAGCAGGCAGTCATCCCGATGGTAACCAGCGATGTGCTGTATGAAGTGCCCCTGCTTTTGGAAAGAGCCGGCGTGGGCGATTACCTGGTGGAGAAGTTGAAGCTGACCGCCACACGCCAAGTGGACATGAAGCCGTGGCAAAAAATGGTGGACAACGTCCGCAAGCCAAAGCCCACGGTGAAGATTGCGCTGGTAGGAAAATATGTCGAATTACAGGACGCGTATATATCGGTGCGTGAGGCGCTGAAACATGCCGCGCTAGCCAACAACGTGGAAGTCGAGATCGGCTGGGTACATTCCGTAGATCTGGAAAAGGATAAGAGTTGGGACATCGTTCAAGGAGCGGACGGGATCGTAGTGCCCGGAGGATTCGGGTCGCGCGGCATCGAGGGCAAGATCATGGCGGCGCGTTATGCGCGTGAAAAGAAAGTCCCGTATCTGGGGTTATGTCTGGGGATGCAAACCATGTCCATCGAGTTCGCACGCAATGTTTTGAACCTCGAAGACGCGAATTCATCGGAGTTCGACCGCAGCACCTCCGCACCGGTGATCGACCTGATGCTTGACCAAAAATCCATCAGCGATATGGGCGGCACGATGCGGCTGGGATTATATCCGTGCGTGCTGCAGGAAGGCACCAAAGCGGCCAAGGCCTACAACGTGCCGCAGGTGGACGAGCGTCACCGTCACCGCTTCGAATTCAACAACGCGTATCGCGCCGAATTCGAAAAAGCCGGGATGATATTTTCAGGCTTATCGCCGGATGGGAAGCTGGTGGAGATCGCCGAACTCGCCGATCACCCCTATATGGTCGGAAGCCAGTTCCACCCCGAGTTCTTATCGAGGCCGATGAGGCCGCACCCGTTGTTCGTGGGATTGGTGAAAGCGGCAAAGGAAAGAGGAAAGAAGTGAGAAGGGAGAAGGGAGAAGGGAGAAGGGAGAAGGGAGAAGGGAGAAGGGAAACTTCCGAAGTTTCAAAACTTCGGAAGTTTGGAGCCATTCTGCGCCGTGCGTTTGACGACTGCAGATACGAATGTGTATAATGACAGTGTAAAGGAATGCTTATGCAAATCCATAATCGCGATCATCTTTTATTGGAGCGTAGACGACGCAAGAGATTTATTGCGCTGGAAAGCGCCCGCGCGATCTCAGAAGGCATTAGAAAAAGACGGCATGGAAAACCGATTACAAAGAGCGTAAAGATTCTTGAAAAAGTGCGGGATGAGCGAACGGCTGAATCCTCCGTTCTCCTACAGCGGCGAAAAGTTAGAAGCTGAATTTTGGACAGCCGACGAACGACTCGTAAACCGTTGCCGAAAAGATTTGAAATTGAATTGGGTGCATTCGATCCATGAGATGGAATCATCCCGATCAACTTCCAAGATCTTAAAAATCCCGAAAACCCAAAGCAAGAGGTAACTATGAACAGTGAAACATCAAACGCAATTGCTCGAAAACCTTACAACTGGCGTCTTTTGGGCATACTGGTGATCATGGTACTGGTGAGTGTGATCCTGGTCACACCATACTCCCTGTCACTTCAAAGCGCCACTCTGGCAACCGCAAAATTACCGATGCCGTTGATCATTCTCGTGCCAATCCAATGGTTGGAGACAACCATTCTGTATGGAATTTTGGCCGCCATCGGGCTGTTGATCGCCAACCGCATCGGGTTGGGAATGCCGTTCATCGAGAGCTGGCTGGCAGGCAAGCCCGATTGGGCGCGGGCGCGGAAGTTCGCCTTGCCCGCCATCATTGCCGGGGTAGCTGCGGCAATCGTGATCATCATCCTGGATGCGGGCGTGTTCGGCCCCCAGTTAGTTTTGGATCTTCAACGCCTGGGGATAAAACTGCCAGCGGCTGCAGCGGGCGCGGTTCCCGCCTGGGAGGGTTTCCTAGCTTCTTTTTACGGCGGCACAACCGAGGAGATCCTGCTGAGGCTGTTCGCGCTCTCGCTCTTTGCGTGGATTGGGCGCTTTGTGAACCGGACTCCCGATGGCCGCCCCGGACAAGCTGCGCTGTGGGTTGCGAATATCCTGGCCGCCATTCTGTTCGGGCTGGGACATTTGCCCGCCACGGCCGCGGCCGGCCTGCCCATGGACACGCTGGTGATCACACGGGCGATTGTGCTCAACGGATTAGCGGGACTGGTGTTTGGCTGGTTCTACTGGAAGCATGGCTTGGAGGCGGCGATGGTATCGCATTTCAGTGCTGATATCGTTTTGCATGTGATCTTGCCATTATTGACGGGATATTAAACAAGATCCACCCTGAATTCAACTCTTCAAGACCTTAGCCACGGATTTCACGGATTACCACAGATTGGGACTCAGAATCCGTGAAAATCTGTGGTAATCCGCCTGCACTTGGTGTACGTACAAGTGTGGCAAAAAATTCAACCACGGTTAAATGCGGTTCTGCCGATGAAGCCGCACCCGTTGTTTATGGAATTGATGAAGGCGCGAAGGAGAGAGGGAAGAAGTAAGCCGTTAAACGTTCCGCGCCGATCCTTCGACTTTGCTCGGGATAGGGCGCGGAACTTTTCTATATTTGCCTGAATGTTCATGATAAACATTCAGCCAGGACTCAGCCGCGCTATCTCTCCTGTTTTGCCTCGGCTGTGAATCCGTGGACGCACAGCATTTCCGGCCAAGCGGCAGCAGAGCAAGGCTCTGATACCTGTACGACAGAGAGGCATGAGACGCCGCCACACGAAACCCGTTGTTGAGGTTGTCGTTATGAGGGTTGTTCCTGTTGCGTAACGCCGAGCGGGCGTTCTGACCATTATTGTTGAACGACCCGCCGCGCAACACGCGGAGGCGTTGATCGGCTGGCCCCGCCGCAATTTCGCGGCAATCCCATTATAAACCCATGCAGGCTCTTCAAAAAAAACTTCCCGCCTTACGGCGGGAGAATTACAAGCACAGAGTTCAGAGCATCAGATTTCAGAGATTCAAGAACGCTCAGGAGAGAAAGGAGACGCCGCCACACGAAACCCGCCGAGGAGGCCGTCGTGATGAGGGAGGTTCCCGCGGCGTAACGCCGAGCGGGCGTTCCGACCATCACTGTTGAACGACCCGCCGCGCAACACGCGGAGAACATTCTCTTTGGCGCTTTCATCTTCACGCTGGTCATCGAAGCGATAAGGATACTTGAAACCCGGTTTGGAAGCATCTGTTCCCCACAAACTGCGCGTCCATTCCCAAACATTGCCCGCCATATCCGCACAGCCAAAGGGACTATCACCCTGCGGCGAATACGCGCCGACCGGCGTGGTGTCACCCTTACGACCTTCACTCGTATTGCATTTACCTTGATCGAACGTATCTCCCCATGGATAATCATTGCCTTCGGCGCCGCGGGCGGCTTTCTCCCATTCGGCTTCGGATGGCAGGCAGAAGCGAACCCCTTTTGGCAGTTCAAGCTGATATTTTCTATTGAGCCATTCGATATATTTCTGGGCTTCATACCAGGATACATTCACCACGGGATGCTGGGCCTTGCCTTTGGACATGATGATGGGCGCGCCCGTCTCGCGCGCCATGAGGGTATATTGCCCGTTGGTCACAGGAAAGCGCGCCAAGTAAAAATCATAATTAAGCTGATAGACAAGATGCTGAGGTTTGCATGCCCCTCCAAAATCTGTAATATCATCTGCGCCCATGTAAAAATCGCACGCAGGTACGTTCACAAATTCAAGCCCGCCAAAGACATAAAGGGGGTGTCCGCCCGGGGCTGCTTTTGAAGAAGCAGGAGCAACCGGTATCACCGCTGGAATACTTACCGGTGAAGAAGCAGATGAACCCACAGGTGCCGGTTTGGCCGGCGGCAAAATTTTCAATGAGTCCGCCCGCAAATATAAAGACTGCAATAATCGTTGATGAGCATTGGGTTGGAAATAGTCCAGCCATTGCCACTGCTGAAATTTTATCGGCGGATTACATTCATCCAAACGCAGAGGGATGATGTAAATCGCGCCTTCAGGCTTTTCTTCGGCAAAATTCAAGGCGCGTTTGAATTCCTTTTGAACATAGCCTTCCTTGGCAACGGATTCTTTCGACAAACAAACGATAATCCCATCGGCTTCACGAATGGCTTTGTAAATCTCGATTTCCCAATCTTGACCGGGCAAGAGCTTCACTTCATCCAGCCAGGGATCAATCCATGATTCGGATTTCAAACGTTTGTATAATTCGCGAACAGCAGGTTTATCTTCTTTGGCATGGCAGAGAAAGACGTGCAGCGGGCGAGGTTCAGGCATAGGGTTTCCCAACTTTGAAGGGTATGAATATTATACATGCAAACAGCAGGGGCGGAGCGGCGCTCCGCCCCCACAATCATGGCTTTACCAAAGCCAGAAAACGAACCGCCAAGCTCGCGAAGAGCGCGAAGGATTCTTTTTTCTTTCTTAGCGTACTTTGCGCCCTTCGCGTTGAAAAAATGATAAAGCATGGATTCACCGTGGATATTGAGGAGATCTAGGAAACGAGAACGCTTTTGCACCTCAGGTTTTGCTTGTTTATTTGATAAAATGAATATTCTGGCATTGGTATAGGAATACAGGAACAAGATACAAGAGTTATTATGAGTAAAGCGTTTACGAGTCAACTGGATAATTGCATTTGCTGTCCGCGCGATTGCGGCGTGAACCGCCTCGAGGGGAAACTGGCCGTCTGCAAGGTCGGCGCGGAAATCTTGATCTCTCATATCGGTCTGCATTTCGGCGAGGAGCCGCCCATCTCGGGCACCAAAGGATCGGGAACTATTTTCTTCGCGGGCTGCAATCTGCGCTGTGTCTTTTGTCAGAATTACCAGATCAGCCAGAATTTTCAGCGAGAACATACCCGAACCCTCAGCGTTAATGAACTCGCCGCTGAAATGCTGAAGCTTCAATCCGCAGGCGCACACAATATCAACTTTGTCTCGCCCTCGCAC
>PMLN01000105.1 GCA_003158885.1 Anaerolineae bacterium | reverse complement strand
TTCGCGAAGGGTGTGAGTAGATACCTCACACTTTCTAGATCGGAAGTTCTATTGTTTGACATTGTTCTTTATAAGCGAGGGGATTATGCTAATGCTACTCTTCTTGCGGCGAAACTGATTTTATCTTTTCGAGTGTCAATGATCCAATGGGTTTTTCTCTTGATTTCTGACGCATAAAGTCTTTGAGCTGCTTGAGTTTCAAGGCGGATGTCGGCGCGTCGTTCTCTTCAATCTCAACCAGATCGTTGGTGAAGATCATCGCCCCTTGGATTTCAGGAACATCACCCTCGTTCTCCATTTTCTTTACAAAATATTTTTTGATCGAATCCATTTCGCTGGTGATCTCAAGTTCCGGCCGGCCGAGTCCCTCCTGGCCGAAGATGGACAAATAGCCCTGCATGAATCCGCCGCCGGAAATTTTCCAGCGGTTCTTTTGATACGTCACGCGTCCGCGTTGTTGCAGCGGAAGCAAGACCCAAACCCCTGCCGCGCCGACATACAGGTGGGACACGGGAGTGTTGTAATGGTAGATTGCATCTTCGTTTGGCAGGCCTTTCAGCCCCGCATCCAATAATTCATCCGGTCTGGGACTGCGCCCCCAACGATTGGTGAAGAACATGCCGATTTGCGTCATGGTGAAGCCCACCACCAGGGCGGTCAATGACCATGTGAACAAGTTGGCATTCGTAAATGAAATGTACATGCCGACGCCCAGCACCACGAGCGCGCCGATGCTGGTGTATTGGCCGATTTTGCTATTGCGTTTGATGAGTTTTTCGTTTTTGATGACCTTCATATATTATTCCATTTCGATGTGCGATGTCCCCAATCATCGCGGGATGAGTTTTTTACTTTTTTACTTCTTTAGACTTTCCTCGATGGCGGTCTTCATGGCCTCCACCACTTTGGCTTCTGCCGCGTGCTTCGCCAGCCGGATCGCGCTCTTGATGGCGGTCGCGTCCGAGCGTCCATGACCGATCAGCACCAGGCCGTTTACGCCCAGCAGCACCGCCGCACCTTGTTCGCTCGGGTCGAGCAGGCCCTTCAGGCTGGTCAGCGCCGGTTTGACCAATAAGCCGCCCAGCATGGTCAATGGGCCGCCGTTCTTGATCTTGATTTTAACCTGATCCAGGATCAATTTGCCGACAGCCTCGGCGGTCTTGAGCATGACGTTGCCCGTGAAGCCGTCGGTCACCGCCACATCCACTTTTCCGCCGATGACCTCCTTGCCCTCCACGTTGCCGAAATAATTCAGCTTGGAATTTTTGAAGAGCGGTGTGGCCGCCTTGACCAGTTCGTTGCCTTTGCCTTCCTCTTCTCCGTTTGAGACCAATCCGACTTTCGGATTCTTAACGCCGCGCACTTTTTCGGCGTAGATGCTGCCCATGATCCCGAATTGAAGCAGGTTCTCCGGTTTGCAGTCGGGGTTGGCGCCTATATCCAACACCACGCACGAGCCGGTTGCGGTTGGGAAGACCGGCGCGAGGGCAGGGCGGTCCACTCCGCGGATGCGTCCCAGGCGGAATAAGGCGGTGACCATGGCTGCGCCCGTGTTTCCGGCTGTGACAAAGGCCTCCGCTTCACCGTTCTTGACCAGGTCCATGCCCACCGCCATGGAGCTTTTCCCATGCCGCGCTTTGAAGGTTAATTTTTCTCCCTTGTCCTCCATCGTTAACATCTCGGGTGCGTGAACGACCCGGATGGGCAGGCTGCCGGGATTCTGCGCCTCCAGCGCCGGTTTGATCTTTGACTCATCGCCCACCAGGATGATCTCCACTCCATATTCGCGTGCCGCTTGTACGGATCCTTCCACATCCGGCACGGGGAAATCGTCGCTCCCCATGGCATCCACAACAATTCGTGTCATCCTACTTCTCCTCAAAGAATGAAGCGCCTGACCAGAATGGACTTACCGCCAAGTCACGAAGCCGCCAGGAAGCAAAAGCTGCTTGGTGACTTGGTGTCTTTGTGACTTTGTGGTGAATCAAGCTGCCTCCAAAATTTCCTTGCTTGACAGGCAAAGCAAGCCGATTATAATACGCCTGCTCCCTTGGTGGTGTGATTTCTGCGCTGGTGCTGGAACTGGCAGACAGGCATGGTTGAGGGCCATGTGCCGCAAGGCGTGAGGGTTCAAGTCCCTCCCAGCGCACTAAAAAGTCCCTGATTTTTTCAGGGACTTTGCATTTTGTCTAATGCAATATTTGACTTAGGAACAGCCGCGTCCGATCCGAGCGGGGATTGGCAAAGAACTCTTCCGGCGAGGCCTGTTCGATGATCTGACCCTCGTCCACGAAGACGATCCGGTTGGCGGCGGCGCGCGCAAATCCCATTTCATGCGAGACGACGATCATCGTCATTTCCTGGGCCAGTTCCTTCATCACATCCAGCACTTCACCGATCATTTCCGGGTCGAGGGCCGAGGTGGGTTCATCGAAGAGCATCAGTCCCGGCTTCATCGCCAACGCGCGCGCAATGGCCACGCGCTGCTGTTGTCCGCCGGAAAGTTGGTTCGGATACTGGTCGCGCTTATCGGCCAGGCCGACGCGCACCAGCAGTCGTTCCCCTTCGGCGCGTGCCTGCGCCGCCGGAGTTTTGCGGACGCGGGTTGGCGCCTCGATGATGTTTTCGATGGCGGTCAGGTGCGGGAAGAGGTTGAAGCGCTGGAACACCATGCCGATCTCCGCGCGCTGGCGTGCGATGTTTCTTTCGCTGTCTTCCACCAATTTGCCGCTGCGGTCGTGATAACCGATCAGGTGCCCGTTGACATAAATGTGTCCGCTGTTGATCTTTTCGATGTGATTGATACAGCGCAGGAAGGTGCTTTTCCCCGAACCCGAGGGGCCGATGATGACCACCACCTCATTCTTGCGGACTTCGATGTCAATGTCTTTTAATACATGCAGGCTGCCGAAATACTTGTTGACCTTTTCGGCCTTGACGATGATGTTGCTGTCTGCCAGTTTTACATTCGGATGTACCATTAGCGCACCCCTTTCCCGCCTGCGCCTGTGAACAGACGCTGCATCATGCCCGGCCCCTTGGTTGTGCCTTTGCGTTCGCCCAGGCCGGCTTCGATCCGCGCCTGGATCAATGACCAGATGGTGGTCAGAAGGAGGTAATACAGGGAAGCCGCAATGAACAGTTCAAAAGGCTTGAAAATGCGCGCATTGACTTGTTCAAAGCCATAGAACAATTCGCCGGCTGAAATGACCACCATGAGCGAAGTAGTCTTCATCATGTTGTTGAATTCGTTTCCCAAGGGTGGGATGATGACCTTGGCGGCCTGTGGCAGAACGATTCGCTGCATGGCCAGGCCAAAGGTCATGCCCAGTGATTTGGCGGCTTCCATCTGTCCCGGGTCGATCGATTCGATCCCGGCCCGGACAATTTCGGCCATATAGGCGCCTTCGTTGATGCCTAATGCCAATGTTCCCGCCTGGATTGCTCCGCTGATGGCAACAACCCCCAGGAAGATCGTTGGAAAATCGTAGATATGCGTTACGCCGAATCCGAAGAACAATAATGACATCTGAACGATCAAGGGCGTGCCTCGGAAATACCAGATATATATTTCAGAGAGCCAGCGGAATATGGCAAGCTTCGACATTTTTCCCAGGGCGGCAAATAGCCCCAGGATCACTCCGAGCGCCTGGGCCACAACGCTGACGATCACGGTGACGATCAACCCGTTGCGGATGAGTGGGTCTTGAAAGGCGCTGGGAGGCCAGATGTATTTCAGAAAAATTGCCCAGTCAAAATGATACATGGATTCCTCGCATTTTCATTGATGAATAGAATTGCAGGCCAGCCGGAAACCTTCCGACCGGCCTGTATTTCTATATTCGCAACTTATCGCCGCATCAAGGTATTCTATGGCAGCGTGACCGCGGCATCCTTTGAACCATACTTGGCGAGGATCTGGGCATAGGTTCCATCGGCCATCATGCTTTTGAGGGCGGTCTGGATTGCCTGGCCAAGCGGCGTCAGAGGCGCGCTGGTGCAGTCGGAGGCGCCACCGCACGGAACGCCAATTCCGACCGGCAGCGGCTCGATGGGCTGGCCGACCAATTGGAATTGATCCGGATGTTGGGCAACGTATTGGCCCGCGACGGGCGTGTCTGCAAAATAGGCCACCACTTTGCCAGCTTGCAGTTGTTGGAGGGCGTCCGAATCCTTTGAAGTGGTCACAACGTTAATAACCGGCTTTCCGGCGCTTGCGCAGGCCGCGGCCAGGCCTTTGCCTACATAATCACCGGTTCCCTGCAAATAATCAACTTCGGTTGTGCCGCTCTCGGCTGCGACGCTGTTGCCGCACAGATCCGTGGCAGCGTTGATGTTCTTCGGATTGCCTTTCGCGACCAGGATGGATTGGCCGACTTGCAGGTAGTGAATGAAGCTGAGCTGCTTATTGCGATCCCCGGTGATGTTCATGTCCGACATGATGATGTCGCACTTCCCACCGCTGACGGCTTCGATGATCGTATCGAATTGGCTGTTGATCACTTCCAATTTCAAGCCTAAACGGTTGGCGATCTCCGCGGCCATATCAATGTCAAGACCGACCGCATTGCCGTTATCATCGAAGGATTCGAATGGGGCATAGGGTATGTCCGAGCAAACCAAAAGTTTGCCCTTTTGCGACAAGCTTGACGGATCAACCGATGCTACCGGCGTTGGAGCCGCAGTTGGCGGAACGGCTGTCGCGGCTTGAGGTCCGCAGGCAGTCATTAGAAGACTAAACAGAACCAGTGAACTTAATATGATGAAAAACTTTTTCATTCTTTCTCACTCCTTTGCAATTTTTATTTTCTTCGATCAACTCTCGGCGATTGTTGCTTTGACCCTAAAGCATAACCTATTTTGCGCAACGCGCAAGAGCAAAAAACCTTTGTGGCATGGTTTTCTCAAGATCAAAGAACGAACCGCGAAGGGCGCGAAGAACGCGAAGAAAAAACAAGAATCTTNNCACCCTGGACTTTGAGAAGGCCATAACCTTTGTGGGTGGATTTTGTCTTTGTGTGGGATATCCCATCCCGAAGGTTTAGACAAGGAATAAGTACAAGGTACAGGAACCTTCGGGATGTTCATAGGGTGGGATACATCCATGGATTTTGCAGATCAAGAAAAAATCTGCCAATTATGGAAGTGACCACCTTGATTTTACTTGGCTCCGCCTGAGCGATACCGCTCGATCAGCGCCTGGGTGCGTGGATCGCGCGGTGAGTTGAAAACACTGGCCGGCTCCGCCTGTTCAATGACTTCACCTTCCGCCATCACTACCACGCGGTCGGCAACTTCACGCGCAAAACCCATTTCATGGGTCACCACCAGCATGGTTGTGCCTTCCTGAGCCAGTTTTTTCATCACGTTCAGCACTTCGCCGATTAGTTCAGGGTCGAGCGCCGAGGTGGGTTCATCGAAAAGCATGACTTTCGGCTCCATTGCCAGTGCGCGTGCGATCGCCACCCTTTGTTTTTGCCCGCCGGAGAGCCGATTTGGAAATTCATCTTTTTTGACAAGCAGGCCGACGCGATCCAGGTTCATCATGCCGATTTCAACCGCTTTGGCGCGCTCCATCCTCTTGACCGTGACCGGCCCTTCGATGACATTGTCCAATACCGACATGTGCGGGAATAAATTGAATTCCTGGAATACCATGCCGGTCTTCAGCCGGATCTCATGAATAAGCTTGCGGTTTGCCCTGCCTTTTTTGCCGGCTTCGACCACTAATTTATCCACCATGATCTTTCCGGCGGACGGCTCCTCCAGAAAGTTGATGCAGCGCAGGAGTGTGCTTTTGCCCGATCCGCTTCTGCCGATGATGCAGACCACCTCACGCGGCTGTACTTCAATCGTGATATCGCTCAGGACATGCAGCATCCCAAACCATTTGTGCAGGCCGGATACTTGAATGATCGGTTCAGCGTTCATAAGCCTGTGCCATCCGTTTCTCAAGCCAGCCTTGCAGCCATGAAGAGAGGATCGTCAATATCCAGTAGGCCGCCGCGGCCACCAGGAACATTTCCATATATTTGCTATCGCGCCGCGCGTAGCGGTTCGCGATATAGGTGATTTCCCAAACGCCCATCACGGAAACCAGGGCAGAGTCTTTTTGCATGGCAATGAACTGGTTGCCCACATCGGGAATGATGATGCGGATCGCCTGGGGCAGGATTATCCGTCTCATCACTTGCAAGGGTGTCATGCCGAGAGCAATCGCCGCTTCACGCTGGCCGTAGCCGATGGATTGCAGGCCGGCGCGAAAAATTTCCGTCATGTAGGCGCCATAGTTTAAACTCAGCGCCAGGATGCCGGCCGGGACGGCGTCCAGGATGAAAATTTTGCCGATCGCTGGAAACCCCAGTTGGGTTATTTGCTCGCCGATCTGCGGCAAGCCGAGATAGATCAGATAGATTTGGATCAAAAGCGGCGTGCCCCGCACCAGCGATACATAGAATCCTGCGATGCCTTGTGCAATGGGATTGGAAGACAGCCGCGAAATGGAACCGAGCAGCGCCAGCATGGTGGCGCTGGCGATGGACACCAGGGAAACATAGAGGGTGGTGCCTGCGCCTTGCAGGATGACGTTGTAATGCGCCAGCATGTAAGCTGGCGAAATGCGCAGCATCAACATCCCGCCTGTCACCAGGGCGATCAATCCGGCCCACACTGCGGTGACTTTGATCCCTTGAATGAATCGGTTTCTTTTTTGAAGGGCGACCAGCCCCTCACCCATGCTTTGGTGCGGATCGACCAGGGGCGGCGCCCCTGTAAAATTTTCAGTGGTCATGGTTTCTCGTATCCAGGTTTATCCTGTGCTGGTCATGCAATTGTTTTTTTGATTTCATAGGTGGGACGTGTTAAGAAAAGATGAGGAGTTGTCCATTCTGCAACTCCTCATCTTTTTGTGAATATTTACTTTCCAAACTGCGAGGCGTCAAACGTTGCGGCAGCAGCGGCTAGGTCGCTACCCTCCCATTGCATGCAGAGTTTGGAGAGGGTGCCGTCCTTGTGCAATCCCGCGATGATCTGCGAGACTGCCGCGATCAACGAGTGAGGATCCAGCATTGAATTGCGGTCGAACGCCGGTCCAAGATACTCGATGTAGAGTGGATCGCCCAACTGCTTGATGGGCTTGCCGTTGTTGATTTCGGCCTGGCCGGTGGGCTGGGCCGTGATCACTGCATCGAGACGGACGCCGTCGCCCAGCTCAAGGTCTGCCAGGGCGGTGCTATCCGTATCATAGGTCTTGGCGGTCGCGTTCTTGATCGTGAAGTTGATGGTCACGCCCGGCACAACCAGCGAACCATTCAGGAAACTCTCGTAGGTGCATCCGCCGCATACGCCGATTTTCTTTCCGCTCAAATCTGCAGGCGTTTTGTAGGTGGTGTTGGTCTTGTATACAAAGGCCGCGGCCGGGGTTGTGTAATAGGGCTGCCCAAAATACAGGGCTTTGGCGCGCTCCGGTGTGATGGTCATCGAACCGACGCTGATATCCCAGCGGCCTGCCCAATTTCCGGCGGTGATGAGCGTCCAGTCAGGCGTGACCCAGCACGGTTCCACGCCCAGTCCCTTGGCAATGGCTGCGGCGGTGTCAATATCGAATCCTTCCAATTCGCCCAGTGTCTTCTGGTCGGATGTGCATTTTGTACCCGGCGTGCGCGCCGGGTTGGCTTTCAACTCAGATTGAGGCGGATATGCTGGATCGGTTGAGATAACCAACGTGCCGCGTGCTTTGACCTCGCTCAAGAGATCCTTGGCTGGTGCAGGACTTCCACCGCATGCGCTCAGAATGAACGCGGCCGCCAGGATTACTGCCATAATGGTGTAAAGCTTCTTCATGAGATTTCTCCTCCAATTGAGAAATTTATTTTGGATTGAAGTTAACCGGATGACAAAACAGGAAGTGCGTCCGCGATAGACACCTCCTTCCATTTGGCGTGGTACATATAAATGCAAGCATAGACCATCTTGGTGAATCCTGCAAGAGTTGGATAGATTAAAATTTTATCGATCTTGGTGGGCAATAACATAAAATGGAGGTGGTAAAATACCCCCAACTTGTTTGTGCAGGAGTATCGCATGACCGCTGTGTTCCCATCCGCTGACTGGCTGAATCTTTTGGTAGATAAACTCAATAATGATGCCCATTACAACAACATTGCCCGGAATTGGGAAGGCGATCTTGTCTTTGATATTCAACCGTCAGGCGCCTTGGCCCAGCCTCTGTGGATGTATCTTGATCTGTGGCATGGAAAGTGTCGTAAAGTGGAATATGCTTCCGATCCTGCAGCGCATCCCAAGCCGACTTTTATCCTGCGCTCGACCTATAACAATTTCACTTCCATTCTGCAGGGCAAGCTTGACCCCATGACGGCCATGATGACCAGCAAATTAAAAGTAGAAGGCAGCCTCGGTTATATGATGCGCAACGTTCCAACGGTATTGGATTTCGTGCGCTGCTGCCGCGAGTGCACCACGGAGATACTATAGAGCTTTCATTGTGAGGAAGCGCCGGTCAAGGTAGATGATATCGAAGCCGGGCAACTGAAGCAATCCATTCATTCTTATGCAGCCCATTCTAAAAATCAATCTTTCCAGCGGTGCCTCTGATATCTATAAAATTCCAGAGCAGTGGGAAAGAGACTTTCTGGGCGGCGCGTCGCTGGCGGCGCGCTTGCTTTATCCTTTTCTTACCAGGG
>PMLN01000357.1 GCA_003158885.1 Anaerolineae bacterium | reverse complement strand
GGGACATCTTTATTCGGCCTGGGTTTACAACTCCGGGGATACTCCTCCCGAAGAACCGCAATTTCCCTTGATGGTCTTGCTGGTATCGGGTGGACATAGTGAACTTAACTTGATGACGGATCACTTGGAATATAAGCGTCTCGGTTCAACGCTCGACGATGCGGCCGGCGAGGCCTTCGATAAAGTTGCACGTCTGTTGGGACTCGGGTATCCCGGCGGCCCGCTCATTCAGCGCACCGCCGAGGAAGGTGACCCGACGCGTTTTCACTTTCCCCGCGCCTGGCTGGAGGGAACCTGGGATTTTTCGTTTAGCGGGATCAAGACCGCGGTCTTGAAGGAAGCGAAGGGCTATGAATCCAGGGGCAGAAGTATGCCTGTGGCCGATATGGCCGCCTCCTTTCAGGCTGCCGTCGTGGATGTGCTCTTCAATAAGACAATCCGCGCCGCCCGTGAGTTTGGTGTGAAGGAGATTCTGGTTGCAGGCGGCGTTTCGGCCAATCGCGCCTTGCGCGAAGCGTTCCGAGGTCAAACTGAGTATAAAGTTCATATTCCGCCGCTTTCGCTTTGCACCGATAACGCGGCCATGATTGCCGCGGCGGGTTATTATCGTTTTACAGCCGGCCATGTTTCAAACATGGATATGGATGTCCAGCCCACTTGGCCGCTTTCTTAAAAAACTCACACCGCGCTGGGTCGGCCCTGACCCGTACGCGGTGTGAAGAGGAGAATGCAACCCCTATTATACTTGGCGACCTGAAACCAGCCTGAACAAAACTTAAGAATAAAATAAGAGATTTATAGTCCTGTTATCGCAAGGATTTCACGGAAACTAATAGGACCCTCACGGATCACGATTGGCTGCGTGCCTGTGCAATCCACTACAGTGGATGGCACGCCTCCCGGTGTCTTGCCTCCATCCAGGATCAACGCGATGCGGCCGTTCAATTGCATAAAGACTTCTTCCGCAGTGGATGGGCTTGGCTGGCCGGAGATGTTTGCCGAGGTTACTGCCATGGGACCTGCTGCGCGCAACACCCTGCGCGCAACCATATGATCGGGCACGCGTACACCGACCGTGTTCGTCGCTGAAACCGAATCCGGCAAATCGGAACGCTTCGGCAGGATGATCGTCAGGGGGCCGGGCCAGAAACGTTCCGCCAATTTCCTTGCCATGGCTGGCACTTCCGATGTAGTTTTAGTGATATCCTCGCCATCCCCGATCAAAACGGGAATTGCTTTTTCGATGGCACGACCTTTGGCCGTATAGATCGCTTCCACAGCTTTGCCGTCGAACGCCCGCGCACCCACTCCATAAACGGTATCAGTGGGGAATGCCACCAAGCCGCCTGCCTGTAAAACATCCAGCGCCCGCTGAATGGCATGGGGCGAGTCGGCCGCGATAATCTCTGTTTTCATAGAGTTATTCCTCTTTTAGGCATACTCCCGTATCTTCTCAATAATTCGGGGTGACTGCCCACCGACCGTTAAAATAGCCGCCAAGCATGGCGAAAAACATTTGGTTTGCCGTTTTTTCGGCAAATGTGGGGGGGTGCCATTTTCAGGCTACCCCCATTTATTGAGATGATACATACTCCCCTTCCTTCTTAGGGAAGGGTCGCGTAGCACTTCCGTCGGCAGGTGTTTTTAGGTGTTCTTCCTATGCCAGGAAGTCGGGGGTTAGGTCTGGGTTAGGTCTCATTGAAGCGAAGAATTCTACGATCACAAGCCGGTTTTCAAAATACCTACCCTTATGAGAGTTATTCCTGGGGCAATTGGATTTCCAATAAACGATCCCGCCTTGCCAGGTCTTGATAAAGATGGATTTCTGCTTCTTCGAACGCATCGTAGGCCAGGGATAGCGCGGTTGTTCCGCGCGTGGCTTCGATCTCAAGCAGCATGCGTCCGCCAGGCGCGAGACGATCGGGCGCAAGGGCAAGCAATCTTCGAAATAAATCGAGGCCGTCATCGCCGCCATTTAGAGCCAGTGTCGGCTCGCGTCCATAGATGGGAAGGATATGCAATTTTCCGGTTGGAATATAGGGCAGGTTGGCGCACATCAAATCGAATTCCCGCACTCCTTGCCCATTTCCCGGCGGGGAAGATGGATTGGGGAGAGGCAGAATATCGCATTCGATAAATTCAATTTGTCCTTCCACATGATGTTTGCGCGCGTTACGCCGCGCAACTTCCAGCGCCGCGCCGGATACGTCAGTGGCGAGGATATGTGCAGAAGGAACATGCGTTGCAATGGAAACGGCAATGCAGCCGGAGCCGGTTCCGATATCCGCAATGGCGCGGCGTTTACTGGAAGCTTGAAGCCAGGGAATTGCACGTTCGACGAGCAATTCGGTTTCAGGACGCGGGATCAATACATCGGGTGTGAGGTCAAAGTCGAGGCCGAAGAATTCCCAATGGCCTAACACATACGGCAGGGGTTCTCCGCCCTCCAGCCGTTGGATGGTTTTCTCTAAAGCAGAAAGCGTTTGCGGGTCGAACGGCGTATCGTCGTGAGCCAGTAACCAGGTGCGCTCTTTATCCAAAACGTGCGCGGCCAAAACTTCTGCGTCGAGCTGGGGCGTGTCGCTGAGCGGCGAAAGACGCGTGGCGGTTGCGTCTAGGATCTCGCGTAGATTTGTGGACCGTAATTTATTCTTCATGATCATCCACGCCCGAGGAGGCGAGACGATCCGCTTCGTCGCGGGTGGACAACTCATCGATGAATTCGTCAATGGCGCCGTCCATCACGACGGGCAGGTTGTAATTCGATAAGCCGATGCGATGATCGGTCACGCGGTTTTGCGGATAATTATAAGTTCGGATTTTTTCGGAGCGTTCGCCTGTGCCGATTTGTGAACGGCGTGTGTCTTCCAATTCCGAGCGGCGTTTTTCTTCCTCGATTTCATACAGGCGCGCTCGTAAAATGCTCATGGCCCGCAGTTTGTTTTGCAATTGTGAGCGTTCATCCTGGCAGGTCACCACCATGCCGGTGGGTTTGTGGTAAAGCCGGACTGCAGTTGAGTTCTTCTGCACGTTTTGCCCGCCCGCGCCCGATGAGCGATAGACTTCGATCTCGATGTCGCTATCGGGAATCTCCACTTCCACATCGTCCACTTCCGCCAGCACCACGACGGTGGCGGTGGAGGTGTGGATGCGTCCCTGCGCTTCGGTAGCGGGCACGCGCTGAACGCGGTGGACGCCGGATTCGTATTTCAACTTCGAATAGGCGCCCCTGCCCTTGATTTCAAAGATCACTTCCTTGTACCCGCCGATGCCGATGGAATTCTCCGACATGACCTCGCTTTTCCAGCGTTTGCCTTCGGCGTAACGTGTATACATGCGGAACAGATCCGCTGCAAACAAGGCCGCCTCGTCACCGCCAGCCCCGGCGCGGACTTCAACGATCACACTCTTTTCATCGCGCGCATCTTTGGGGACAAGCAGGCCCCTGATCTCCTTTTCGAGCGTTTCGATCTTCGGCGTTAAATCGGTTAATTCGTTTTCCGCCAGGGTCTTAAGCTCCGCATCGGTCTCTGATGTCAGGATGTTCCTGGCTTCCTCGAGGCTTTTCATGGCCTGGCGATATTCGCGCGCCTTCCCGACGATGGGTTCGAGGTCCACGCGCTCCTTGTTGATCTCTGCCGCGTGTTGATAGTTCGCTCCCACTTCGAGCAATTCCTTCCCCAGGTCATCGTATCGTTGTTCAATTCCTGAAAGCTTATCGAGCATGGTTTCTCTTTCCGCCACGAAGGGCCCAACCCTCAAAGAAAGAGGGTGGGCAGGTACGCAGGTTCAATTGGAAATCCTTTGTGTACTTCGCAACCCGTACTCCCTGGCACTTGTGTCCAGGGCAAGTGTGGTGTTCTTCCAA
>PMLN01000315.1 GCA_003158885.1 Anaerolineae bacterium | reverse complement strand
AACGGCATCATGCCCGGCAGGGCCACCATCGGATGCGGATGCCCGCCCTTTTCCAACACCTGAATGAATAATTCACGGATGAGCGGTTCGGCGGCGGTGGTGCCTTCGATCAAAACGCGGTCGCCCGGTTTGATGCGGGTCGAATGCTCCACCAGGACTTTGGCAAATTTTTGAACGCGGGTATCAGTCACAAGAATCTCCCAAGATCGAAATCACAGTATTTTTCATTGCACTAAACGGAGGAAAGAGCGAACCGCTCAGGGCAATGGAACGGTTTATATCGAACTGAGGCGAATTATATCACGCACAACTTGGGGTATACTGAACGCTTGGTTTAGGATAAATTTGCAATGAAACAATACCTTCAAAATATGAAAAATGGAAAAGCGATGGTCGAAGAAGTGCCCGTACCGACCCCGCGCGCAGGATTCGCATTGGTCAAGACGGCGGCCAGCCTGGTATCGGCTGGAACGGAACGCATGGTGGTGGAATTCGCCGAGAAGAACCTGGTCGGCAAGGCACGCTCACGACCCGACCTGGTGAGGCAGGTGATGGATAAGGCGCGCCGCGAAGGCCTGGTGCCCACCGTACAAGCGGCCTTCAACCGTCTCGACCAACCGATGGCGCTCGGATATTCATCGGCCGGCACGATCACCGCGCTCGGAAAAGACATGCAGGGCTTCAAGGTTGGCCAGCGCGTGGCCTGTGCGGGCGGCGGTTTCGCCGTCCACGCGGAATATAACGTGGTTCCACGCAACCTGCTGACACCCCTCCCGAAGAACGTTGATTTCGAATCCGCCGCATTCACCACGCTGGGCGCCATCGCCATGCACGGCTTTCGACTGGCCGAGCCGCAGATCGGTGAGAACGTAGCGGTCATCGGGCTTGGCCTGCTGGGATTGCTGGCGGTCCAGATCGCGGCCGCGGCGGGATGCAACGTGCTGGGCATCGATATCGACCCGAAGCGGGTGGCGCTGGCTTCCTCACTCGGCATTCAAGCGGTCACGCGTGCAAAGGCCGTCGAGGCCTCTCAAGCCTTCACGACCAACCGCGGCTTCGACCGGATTCTGATCTGCGCCGATACCGCCTCGAATGACCCGGTTGAACTTGCGGCGGTCATTGCGCGTGACCGGGCAAGCATCGTGGCGACCGGCGCGGTCGGATTAACCCTGCCGCGCAAAATCTATTATGAAAAGGAATTATCCTTTATCAACTCGCGTTCGTACGGTCCCGGCCGTTATGACCCCGCGTATGAAGAAGAGGGCCGCGATTATCCACCTGGCTTCGTGCGCTGGACGGAAGGCCGCAACTTCGAATCGGTCGTCGCGCTGATGGCAGATGGCAAGCTGAAAACCGCGCCGTTGATCACACACCGCTTCCCCATCGAAGAAGCCGCGCGAGCCTATGAAGTGATTACGGGCAAAACGAAGAAACCGTTTTTGGGCGTGTTGCTGACTTATGATGAAAAGAAAGAAGTAAGAAGAGAGAAGATTGAATTCAAAGCAGTCAGCAATCAGCGGTCAGCTATCAGCGGTCAGCTATCAGCGGGCGGCGATCAGCTATCACCGGTCAGGCTGGGTGTATTAGGCGCAGGGCTATATGCAAACGCAACCCTGCTGCCAGCCATCAAAAACATCAAAGAGATCGAACTTGTGGGCATTGCCTCCGCGGGCGGACTGCATGCCGAACACTCAGGAAAGAAATTTGGCTTTGCGTATGCGGCTTCTTCCGATGATGAGATCATCAACGACCCAAAGATCAACACGGTGGCCATCCTGACCCGTCACGATACGCACGCCGAACTCGTTATCAAAGCGCTGAAGGCGGGAAAGAACGTGTTTGTGGAAAAGCCGTTGGCGATCAACAGCGTTCAGCTTTCTGCGATCAGCAAACAGCTTAAAGCCAACAGTCCATTAGTAACCGTCGGCTTCAATCGCAGGTTTGCGCCGCTGGCTCAAAAATTATCCGCCTTCACCAAAGACCACCGCGAACCCATGCACGTTCATTATCGCGTGAATGCCGGTTACCTGCCTTTGAACCATTGGACACAGGATCCAAACATTGGCGGCGGAAGAATCATCGGCGAGGGCTGTCATTTCATTGACTTCATCACGTTCCTAGTCGGCGCAGCGCCCGTTCGCGTGAATGCCTATGCCCTGCCCGACAACGGAAAATACCGCGAAGATAACGTTTCGATGACCTTTGCCTTCCCAGACGGTTCGATCGGCGTGGTGGATTATCTGGCTAATGGCGACAAATCCTTCCCGAAGGAACGCGTCGAAGTTTTCTGCGGCGGCAAGATCGCCATCCTGGATGATTTCAGGAAGTTGGAAATGATCGAAAACGGGATGCGCAGAGAAGTGAAAGGCGCACAGGATAAAGGCTGGAAGAATGAAATGATGGCGTTTGCCCGGGCGATCCGTGCAGGCGGCGAGCCACCGATCCCATATGAGCAATTGATCGGGGTGACGAGGGCAACCTTCGCGGCGGTGGAGTCGATACGGAATAATTCACAGAGTATAATCATTGGATGAACGTTTTTGAGGGTTGCGCCTTTGCGAGGAAAAACCTTTTTCACGCCAAGACGCCAAGCTCGCTAAGAAAAAGCTGTAAATCTTTGCGCTCGCCTGCCCTCGTTTTTTGAGGGTCGCGAGTTTCGCTGTTCAATTCTTTCATCCGTCATCTGCGCGAATCCGTTGAATCCGCGTCATCTGCGTTCTGGTTTGAAAATAGAAATATCTCAGACAATCGTTGTTTAGGTGACCGGTTGGCATGGATACCCAACGAATTAGAATCTGGTTTACGTGCTTCCTTTTAGAATGATGCAAGATCGCTGCCCTCCGCGGCTGAATTTCATAGTATCAAAAACCCAACTGCGGCTTTACGAAAACCATCCTTTTTATTCACTCCCATCTTCCCAAATACACACTCCTGTCTTAGAATCATAGTCATTGGGGAATCCTTTATCCCCCTCAATTTGCCCGCAAGCCAGGATATTCGTTTTTATTCGTTCCTCAAAATTTTTTACTCAAAAATCC
>PMLN01000252.1 GCA_003158885.1 Anaerolineae bacterium | reverse complement strand
CACATCTTCGGCGGGGATACTTGTGCCTGCGCCTGAATCAAATCCATCAATGAAATTGGTAGCGGCATAATAGATGATGAGAGTGTCAGATGTGGAATAGGATGATCGCAATTCGATTTCCCATTGCTCATCAGGTTTATACGCATAGAACGGGATTGCATCATCGACGGTGGGAGAAGAAGACAACCATTCAATACGTGTGATGGCAAGCGCGGCAAAGTCGGCGGGCAAGGTGATGCGATAAGCACCGGTGCCGTTGATGATGTAGGTCTTTTCAATGGGATTGAAGCGGTTGTATTTGTTGAGTGCCTCGCGCAAGGCTTCGTCAACTTGATCACTGGTATATCTGGCGAGGGCAACGTCATCCAAAAGAAGCAGGATTTTTGTACGAAAATCGGCTATGACTGCCATTTGGTAAATTCCTTTTACGAACGGGAAAGAGATTAAACACGAAGGGCACAAAGGACACGAAGGAAGAAAAAGAAAGATATTTGTTTGAGGCTTGCTTCGATGACTCGTGTCATCGAAGTGGGCGATATTCGCTTGAAGCTCGGTCGCCCGAAAGTGGGCAAAATTCGCTTGAAGCTCATTTGCCCAAAAAACGGGTTGATTTTGGCTTTTAGCGTATTGGGCGCATGGTAGGTCAAAATCTTTATCATTGGGGTTGGACGGGCTTGTTATTTTGGATAACAAGCCCGTATAGCGTTTGCGGGGAAAAAATTAGGGTTTTCTTTCGACCTATAGAATTATCGTTCCTTTAGGAACGTCAGTTTGACGCCCGCGCGTAGTGCCTGAGAATCGCCAACGAACATATTGGCAATGGCCAGCAAAACAAGGGGTTGAACGGCTTCGAATACGGTCTTGATGTCATCAAAGATCGAGACGGGCGCGTATTTGCCTGCAAAGTACAGGCACAAGAAAAAGATCACGTCAATGAGTGTGGTGATGAATTTCTTGTCTTTGAATGGATTGTAATTCATATTGCGGTTTTCTCCTTTTCTTTGGATCTCGTATCGCCGTTTATGGCGATAGGATCTTCCGAACCTCGTGGTTCGGAAGTAGCCAATGCGTGCGTGCGAAAAGATTGTGCTTCGCGAAAGCTCGCTTGGCAAATCCCCGCAGGCCGGAAGTGTCGGGGTTCGGCCTGCGGGGTTGGGTTGTGATCACACCATCATTTATGATGGTGTCGGCCGGTAGGGCCTAGTCCCGGGCGGCGAAGTTCACGACCGCGCCGAGGATATCGAGGGTGGTGGTGGCGGGGCAGACGAAGGTCAGAGCGACTAACAGGATCTCTGTGTTGAGCAGGAAGATTTGCGTGGCTAACGGAATGATCAGCTTGTGCTGTTCAACCGTCTTGGCACTGGTGAGAGCTGGCGAAAGCGTGCCCTGGGTGAGGGCGGTCACGGTGGCAACGGCGGTATCTGCGCCGCGCGTGACCTTGTTGACGGTCACGCTGAGGCTGGTGCAATCTGCAACCAGAACTTCAAAGTCAACTTCGATGCTGGCAATCTTCGAGCCTTGAAGCTGAATGGCATTGGTCGGCACTTCAACCGGAATGGTGACAACGGTTGTTTCGGCAGCGGCGGCTTTGTGCATGGCGATTGTGCCTGCAACCTGACCGGCGGCTTGCGTCCATGTGCCGGTGACGTAATGGAATTTGGTAGGCGGGATGGGCAGCGCCATATGGACATTGTTACGCATTGGTTTTCTCCTTCTTGGATTTGGTCTTGATAGGTTTTTCCGCGGTTGGGGTTTCAAGCGGAATGGTGGCGGTGGTGGTCTCGGTCTCGGACTGGTCAGAGTCAAATTTCATCTTGCGACCGTCCACGAGGATGAGCACGAATGCACCGTCAGGGTCAACGCGCCATTTGATTGGCTGGCTGTCGAACTGAGCGGCGAGGGCGTAAGCCCTGACCTTCAATTTTGGATCGTTGTCGGTGGCCATGGCTTACACATTCTCCTTATGCAAGGGGCGGAAGTCCTGAACCAAGACGGCCTTGAAGTCGCGGACTTTGATCCTGTGTTCATCGTTCATGAACACAGACGGATCATTCTCGCGACCGGCTACAAAGATTTCGGGCTTGAGGCCGAAGCGTTCGCCCACGATGATGGAGGGGGCAATATCGGGATCGCAGACGGCGGCCCAATCGTTCGTATCCGTCCATTCCGGGACGACCACCGGCTTGACCAGGCCTTTGAGCAGGTTCGCGCTGTGGACGTTGGCGGACACGTCCCATTCGTTGAGGAAGGTATCGTAGGCGGTCTTGCGAAGCGCACGAGGAACGAGGCAGAACGTAGGCTCGAGCGCCATTTTTGGACCGGTGCCCAAGTAAGCCGCATCGTTCTTGATGAGCATCGGTTGATTGTAGACAGCGGCGGCGACCACATCCCACTGAGCGGCAGATAACGCGGTGGTGAGCAGGTTGGCGTGTCCGCCTTTGGTGGTGAGGGCAGTGCTATTGAACAGATAGCCAGTGTCTGCCATTTGTGGGCCGGTTGCGCTGTTGGCTGTGAATATTGCGGCAATGCGGGCGGAGAGGGTGCGCAATGAGGCGTTCGCCAACTCTTTCGGATAGTGCATCAGCTTGCGGGTTTGATCACGGTCGATCATTTCCAGCGTCAAGGCGATATAGCCGCCTTTCTTGACGAACGAGGCAGTCTCGGGGCTATCACCGATGGCGAGCTCGGGATATTCTTCCTGTTCGCCCACGGTGGGGAGAGTGCCAACCGTTCCAACCAGAACGCCAGTGATGTCGTTCAGGCTCTCGAAATGTTCAATCTTGACAATCTGTTGCCACCAGTCGTACCCAGCGCGTCCGAGTTCGTCCCACTGGTTACTGACCACTTTGTTCATGACGTTGGCAACCAGACCGGAAAAATCGGCTGTGGTAGCCAGGTAGATTTCACTTGGATGGTAACCGCCGCGCAATTGACGATCACCGGTGAGCATGAAGTACAACTCACGAATGCCAGTGAGACGCGCGGCCTTGATCTTTTCGAGACCTTCGGGGCGTGCGACCTGGAACATATCGTGAACGGCGGCGGTGATCTGGTCGTCGGTGCTGTACATGCCCGTGACCGTAGAGCGTGCCGGACCCTGTACGATGGCATTGGCGCTGATTTCGGACATCAGTTTACGGTCGGCATCGATGCGGTCTTGAAGGTCTTTCGGTTCAAACAATTGACCGGCGGTTAGTTTGGCTGTGAAGTCGTCACGGATGCGGGTCTGCATGGGTGCGGGCAGTTTGGATGTGGCCAGCCCTGTGGTCAGCAGGTTGGCACACATTTGAGTAAGAACAGCGCGTGAAGCTTGCGCGTCCTGGTTCAGCTGAGCGATGGTGTCTTGCGTTCCGCTCAGGTTACGGAGTGCGGTGACGTTGGGATCGTCACCGGCCGCGGTCTGGTTCTCGACGACTTCTTCCTGCTCTTCGTCTTCGATGGCTGGCGCGGCGGTTTGGGGATTGGTCTGGCTCATAGTGCCTCCTTCTTTGGCGACTCGTGTCGCCGAAATGGACGATGCTTGCTTGACGCTCGCTCGTCCGATGGGATATTGCGCGCTGAGGAATTTGCCACCGCGCGCGGGATCTATAACAGTGTCGCAACTCGCGACGCTGATGATCTTCGTTACTTCCCCTGAGTTCTTGTATTGCAAGCGAAGGACTGCCGAAAAGCCGATTGCTTTCATGATGGCTTGATCGGCCTTGGCCGCTTCACGGAGGGCGGTCAAATCTGACGATGCTGGACCGTTCGGGATGAGTTGCAAACGAATGCCTTTCTCGCTTTCATCCCATGATGGATTATGGAATGCGCCTGCAAGGTCTCTGACCGATTGGCCTGCAAAAAAACTTGGATGGTCAAGGAAGCATGGCAGTTCATCCCATAGAGGCAGTGAATCTTTCAACACTGCCGCACTGAAGCTTATGCCGTGGCCTTTGGCTTCGCCTTCATTGATGGCGAGGATGTCAAAGCCGGTATCAGTGGTTCTTGAAGATAGGCAGGTGAATGTGAAATTTTTTCTGAGCATTGGTTCTCCTTTTCTTTCAATTGTTCTCGCAAGTGTGCGAGTTCTAGGATGGCTTCATCTCTTCCGCAAGTGCAAGTACGGTCACTTGCGAAATTGTAGAAATGACAAAACCGATCGTGGTGTGCAAGTCTGCGGTCAAGTGCGCTTTCATACTTTTTANNTATCCGTCGGGACATTCACATCTCCCGTATTCCTGTTCACCTTGGGATTGGTATTTGGTGTGCCTGGTTGTTTTGTTATTGGTGTGGTCCCGTTTGGCTTGTTGATATCCTTGCGCAGGCCTTCGGGGGCGGCTTTGTCCGTGTCGAGCACTTCACCTGAGAAGCGATAAACAAGGCGGAGATATTCGGATTCGTCGATGAGATGGCGATCATATAATTCGCCAAATGAATTGACGATATAGGTAACTGCGAGGGCAAGCGAGGCGTTATCCCGTTCGCTGATGTCATTGCCGAGTAGGTCAATTTCGGAGTTGGGTTGTACGCGTGGATCGGCGCGCTGGCGGACTGTGACTGCGACTTGGATTAAGTCTTTCAGCATCCACAAAATGAATTGCTGTCTTTTCTCGAAATGGCGGAATGTGGGAGTGCCTGCGGCTTCGGCGGTGGTGCGGTTACTATCTTCCGGCTCGGCAAGAAAGTGCATGGGGATGGCATTGCCTGCGGCAATGTTCTTTTTGAGGGCTACACCATCATTGCTGGCATCGGAGGCATCCAGATTGGGCGTGAGGGTGCTCCATTCTTCGCTTTCATCGGCTACGAGTACGCTGCCGCTTTGTGGAGGATTGGCGTTTAGCTCTGCCTGGCGTTTCTTTTTGTCTTGATCGTTTGAGAATTTGCCTTTTACAAGATATAGAAAAGCTGTACGAAAGCGATTAAGCATGGCGCGATTTTCAAGCCATGCGGAATAGTAACCAATCCATTTGAGTGTGGGGCCTAGATCGCTCTCACCCCAGGATGAACCTACAACACGGTTGACGGAGTAATGGAGCACGAAAAGTTTTTGTTCGGTGCTGTTGGGGTCGTAAGCTTCATAAGGGGTAAGGCTTTTATCGACGGGAACGTAGGTTAGTTCCTGTCGGTAATCGTTGGGGCGTGTGGTGATTTCATCAATCGATTCGGGTGGGATGGCTCGAACATACATCATGCAACTATCATCAACGGTGCACAGGAAGAGGAGATCGCCGCTGCGTGTGAGTTCATCAACCCATTCGTCAAGCTGAATGTCGATGATATTCAGGCGATTGTTCCAAAACTCTTTTATGAAATTGGCGGTGCGTTTGTGTTTGCATGACCATTTGATCCCATCGGCTCCCAGGACAAACTCATTAGTCAATTCCACAATACGGCGCGCAAGTGGATTGATACGCCAGGCTTTCAAAGCATCGCTGATCACTGTCACGCGATCATAGTTGGTGCGGTCACGGTTGAAGCTGGTGGAGGGTTGGTCTGAATAAAAGGTATTGTCGGTCTCGGCGACTGCAAGTTTCACGAGATGCACGAAATATCTTTTGATTGGCTCGGTAACGAAGCGCTTGAGCATTAAAAATTCCTTTCATCTTGCTTAAGGAAGTTAGGTGGTTTGGTGAAAAGTGTGGGGCTGGTGAATTGCCATTCGAGATCGTCAAGAATGGCGGTGAGCGAATCCGCAAGTACATAATCATCGTGCACAAGCTCGCCGTCTGATCCGCGTGTGCCGTCCTTCACGCCCCAGCGCATGGTGTGAGATGGGCCGGGGAGTATTTCGGACTGGCATTTGTCGTACTGGATGCTGACCGTATCGTTCGGATCACAGTCACGGAATCTGCCGGTCTCGATGATGGCAAGATATTTCCAGCCGATCTCGCTTTTGCTTTGTGCGGTAAATTTGACCGGTATCACTTTGGTGGGAAAGGCCATATCGAGCAAAGACCATTGTCCTTCTCCTACACCGGTCGCATCAATGACGATATGTTGAGGCTTCCAAATATCAGCAAGCGCTTTTAGCTTGCCAAAGATGGTGGTGTGCTTTTCGCCGGTCCATTCAAAGCGTTTGACCGCGCGGTAGGTGGGTTTGCCCAAGGCTTGGAGCGTGGAAAGGTCAATGTCTATGATGTCGAGCGTTTCACTGTCACGCCCTGGGTTGCCAAGGCCTTCAAGGTCGAGCAGGGCTTCATCCTGTCCAGCCACGTCAATGAGAAAGGCATACAAATGCCCTGGTGTGGGTGCTTGCTGTGAGGGTTGATCACCGATCATCAACGCGCGGCGGCCTGGGTTGAACATGCCGGCCTGCGCATCGATCTCTTCGCAAAAGTATTGTGTCCTTACGAAGGGATGCTGCCTGCCCATGCGTTTGATCTCGTTTTGAACGTGGGTTCTGTACCATTTGTTGACCTTGCCGACTTCTTCACACGTTACGAGAAAGACTTGTTTACCGCCGTATTTCTGCTCTTCTTCGTGTGCAACCTTGGTCATTTGCGAAAGAAGAGTATCGGTCGTCCAAGATGTTCCGCTGAAAACCTTGGTGGCGTTTCCGCTGGCTGCCATGGGGGAAAAGCGTTTATCGTACACACTTGGGGCAATGTCCTGGGCTTCGTTCATGATGAGCAGGCGGTCGGCGGTCGCTCCGACCTGGTTGGCGGATGGCTCTGCAGAGAAATAAGAGACGCGGGCTTGTCCGAGCCGCATGATGTAACCGGCTGTGCGTGTGAGATGAGTACCCAAGATGGTGCCGCGTTTTCGCAAGCGTTCCATGGCGTTGATTGTTTGCGGTTTGAAGGTGGGCTGAGCACAGACCATGTCAGCATTCCAAGAGTAAAAGCGCATGCATAGGAATAAAAGAAGATCGGCAAGAAGTTCGTCCTTGCCGGATTGTCTTGAGAAAATGATCACGAAAGTTTTGCCGTCCCGGTTGGCAACGGATTTGATAATGGCGTTGCCTGCCTGTACTTGATATGGGCGGAGGGTGATGCCCAAAACATTCTTTGCGAAGCCTTGCAAGGTTCGGGCGGCTGCTGTTTGCTGGCGGAGTTCGTTTTTTGAACGCTCTACTTTTTCCATTTTTGCCTTGCGTTTTCGGCTAACATGGCTTCGATTAGGGATGTAAAGCGCATTGTTTCGGTTTCATGTTGAACATGATTTTCAATGATGGCGGTGATAATCATTTGCAGGTAAGCGCGTGCGCCCATGTCATACTTGATTTCGAGATCGGGATCCTTTTCGCCGTTTCTTTTTTCGAGACGGGCAACTACTTGAGCGCGTGCGAGTTTCAATTCCTCAAGAAAGTTGTCAATCGGCATGGCTGCCAGTTCATCACTATCTACCACTGCAATGAAGGTGGAATAGATCGTGTGTTTGCTGGCATTCTTGTTTCCTTTTTTGGGCGTCATTTACCGAAGGTAAAGAGTGTATTTAGGAGATTGATCAGTGATAACAATCCCCCGCCGACCGTGAGCATGAGCAGGAGATTGAAGCGTGTACTTGTCTCTTCCACGAGCCGTAAGCGGCGTTCGTGATCGTCTGCGGACTTTTGGAGGGCGGCGAGTTGTAAGTCGATTACCTTTGCTTCAAGGCCGCGTAATTTCTCGGTGGTCTCTTCGATGGTCA
>PMLN01000327.1 GCA_003158885.1 Anaerolineae bacterium | reverse complement strand
CGATGTCCATTTTAGAAAATCACGCCGACTAAGTTTCTTCATACCTTATCCCAAAAGGAGCCTGGGCAAAACTATCAATAAAGAAACCAGGCTGAGAGGAATGTAAACATACAGGAATATCGTGGCCCGCTCTGCAACGAACCCAAGCGCTTTATTTAGAAAAGGGACTTTTCCTATAATAAAAACAAGGGCCGTTATGATCCCCAGAGCCAAAGCTACAGACCATGATTTTAACAAAACACTCGGATAATCGTCCTTGGCTTGAAATTGATAAGCCAAGAACATAAAATAGCCCAACCCCAGCAAAACCAAAGAGGTTCCGCGAGACACGAAGGAATCACGGAACCATTTCGGCGGCAACATAAAACCTAGAACAATCGGGACACAGACAGCGAGCAGGCTTTCAAGAAAGTTTGTGACCAACAGATAGGCGTAAACAAGAGCAATCTCCCCGGCGTTCATGTAAAAAAACCAGCTGGGAAGCTTCCAAAAGAACCACAAAGTGGTCCAACTGTAGATCACGATCACACATACTGCATATACTGGCGCAATTTGTTTTAGGCCGGGCAATCGGTTAAAGATAGCCAAGACCCTTTAACCTTTCTTCCAGGTCTTTCTGTCCATGTGAGCCGGTCTGAGAGGGAGGTTTGATATACGACTGGTCGAGGTGTTTGCCCAGTGCAAGGAACGGAACATCCCGGAACGAAATCCCGGGCATATTTCGGATATCACGATTGGCAAAAATAACGCCCGGCACCATCAGCGAATCGATGCAATGATCTGCACCCCAGTGGCCCTGATTGGCCTCCATGGAAACAGGAGCGGACTTTCCGAGGCCCGTTTCAGAGGAAGCGCGGAATCCGGGCGCATAGCCGATCACCAAATCCGGGCCGAGACGTGTATAAGGCCCATTGAAAGCCTCGTGCTTCAACAAAATGCGGCTGATGATCTGCCTGCCGTCCGAAGTTTTCCAGTTCAACAACTTGGTCCTGATCTCTTCCAGGAGGTTTTCGATTTCCTCCGGTTTGACGATGCCTTTTCCTTCGCGGCTGGCAATATTGAGATAGAGACTATTGAGACCCAGCGCATAGGCCCTGGTTTTATCCCAGTCCACATCGCTGAGTTCCGGCGTTTCGGTTTGATGCGATAAAGTCATATAGCCGTTTTCGACCAGCCAGCGGTTGACATGGACTTTTTGCTCAAAGGTGCGGAAGCCGTGATCGGACAGCACAAGGAAACGATATTTTTCCAGGCCAAGCTTATTGATCCGGGCTTGAACCTCGCCCACAAATTGATCGAGCTTTAGATACCAGCCATCCACAATCTCCTGGCTGGTGCGCAGGAACATATGCTGGACTCGATCCAGATCATCGAAAATTCCCGCCAGGACGCCTTCCTTGAAATCGTCCAGCAGGCGGAAATAGATTTTCTTACGGGTTTCAAAAATCGAATCGCACAGGCTGAGGAATTGCTCATCGGTGATGCAGCCGTCTTCGAGCGCATTCGTATCCTGGGGCCAGCCCAGGGTCAGGAACGGCCCGATTTTATTCCACGAATCCTTGACAAGCGATGAAGGCGTCGCATACAGCCAAAGCGAATGCAGCGGATGAATCTGCAAAGGCAGGAAGTACAAACTTACTGTGTCTTTTACTTGGGTCAGGATGACCTGCGTGATGGCCTGGATGGAAAACGCGAAGCCGGCCGCGAATTTGAGTTCGATGATCGGGCTCCATTTGCCGAGCGATAACGAAATCTTTTGGCTATCAATAACCAGGCTGGCAGTTTTGTCATCCAGCACTTCAATCGTTACCGGAAGAGACGCAGGGCGCATCCCTCCCTTTGACTTGATTTGCGGCCCCTCGATCACTGCAGTAAACTTTTTATCTTCCGCCGATTCAAGCCGGACCACTCTTACTTTTTTCTTTTCCTCCGGCTGGGTAGTCAAATAGATGCCAACGCCGAGTTGGCCGCGAATATCGGGTGTGCCCAATCCGGGAATGGTCGCGACCGGAATATCGGGGCGCGCAGGAAATAAAGCCGGCCACCACAATGCAGTCGCCGGGTATCCCATCGAGGTCGCTTCCTCGAAAAAGGTCTTGGTGGTGTAAGGCGGCTGATACTGTTCGCCGAGCGCCGTCACCTTGGTAGGCAGGATGGAAACATAGGGAATGTACGTTTCCGGATCGCGATGAACGAAATCGAAGATGCCATGTGAACCGGGGTCTACGCCGGTGGCGATGGAAGTCCATGACACTTCGGTTTGAGGAGGCGAAGAAACCTCAAGGCGGGAATACCCGCCTTGATCCACAAACTTTGTTAGATTGGGCATCCGCCCGGCGCTTTGAAGTCGTTCAAAGGTTCCCGGGTCGAATGAGTCGAAACCAAGAATGACCGTCTTCATCTATTCTTCGTCTTCGGTTTTATCTTTGCGCATTTTTCGGCGGAGCTGGGCAAAATAGGCGCGGATCTTACCTGAAAACACAAGCAGAACGCCTGAGATAACCACCAAGGATGCCGCCAGGATCTGGAACAACATTCCGCCGGTATTGGGATCGATGTACATGTTTTCCTCACATTCCTTTTTTATCGATAGGGACAATATAATACTGACAACCTGTGATTGTAACCGTTTTTTGAATTATGCCAACCCGCGATTATGAAATTTTTATAAGAAAATCTACTCAAACTTTAGCAACTGCAAAATATCCTCAAGGCAGGCGGCAAAAAGTTCGTGCATGATCTCCCCGCCGACGCGATACGGACCGCCAAAAGAACCATCCCCATAAACTTCACGTGCAGTTCCGGCATCCATGATCGCACTCGGGGTTTTGGGCGGGATCTTGTTTTCCTCGGGCATATCCCCCACGATGGTAAACGCGAAGGCCTCCAGCCAATTGGCATGGGCCGGCTTGATATTATGCTTTTGCGCCACAGCTTCCACCGAATGCGATTGCCACCAGTCGTACCAGTTCAGTTTTAAACCAGGCAACTCATTATTGACCTGCTGCAGATGATTCCGGGTGGGCGAGTTTCCCCCGTGCCCGTTGAGGATGAGAATGCGGCGAAAGCCAACTCCATAGGCGGAGCGGACGATATCTTCGGCCGCGGCGATCAACGTACTGACCCTCAAACTCAACGTGCCGGGATAAGCCAGGAAGTACGGTGAAACGCCAAAGTTCAAGGGGGGCGCAACCAGAACGCCGGTCGCTTGCGAGGCCGAGTCGGCCAGCGCCAAAGGGACTTTGATATCCGTCAACAGGCTGAGATAGCCATGCTGTTCGGTGGCGCCAAAGACCAACATCAACCGATCTTCGTGCTGGAGGTATTTTTCAACATCCATCCAATTCAAATCTTCGAGGCGCATACAAGCTCCGTTTATGAAGGCAAAATTTATCGGCTATTTCGTCACGGCGTGGGTGTGTCCGTTGGGACAGCCGTTGGTACGGATGTGTCCGTTGGGAACGCAGTCGGTATATCCGTTGGAAGCGGCGGGACCGGCGTATTGGTCGGTGGAGGAAGGGGAATACTGGTCGGGGTGTACGTGGGCGGCGGAGGCGGAACTGGAAGCGCAACCGTGAAATGAACGATCTTTTCGGCAAAGCCGCTCGCGCCATCCATATGCAAACGCAGGGCAATCGTATCGCCGGATAGATTGGATACATCCCAATTGAATAAAAGATCATTGCTGACCGGTTGGCTGCCTTGCGCCAGGGTCGTCCAATTGCGCGGGTTATCGCCGAGGCTGAAATCGAGCCGCCAGGATCTAAAGCCGCCGGTTGCGTTCGCAGTGCCGGTAATGGTTAATATGTTCTGTGAAATCACGTCGCCCTCATTGATGCTCATGGCGAGTTCGGGACGGGGATCATTTTTTGTGCATGCGCGCTCGGGTGCGTAAACCGGCGGACTGGGAAAATCATTCGCGCTTAACCAATTTTTTCCATCTTTGGCGTTGAACCATTTCTGCGCCCACGGATCCGTTACGTTGATCACGATTTGATCCGGGGTTGTGAAGTCATTGCAATCGGGAGAAGATTGAAGTCCTGTCCAGGTATCGAGCGAGATGGAGCGGCGCAAATCCTGGCCGGCCGGCAATGGCAATTGATCGGAAGCAAAGATCTCGGTACGCGTCCCGCCTTTGCACCATTGGGAAGGTAGGGTGCCGGATAATGAACAAATGGTTTCATCAACAATCCCGGCGGGACGCGTGAACCAGGATGGATGACCCTGCGCTACAAGGGGGACAGCGTATTGCATAAACTGGGACCAGATCGGCGCGGCGCCTGAAAGGCCGGTGGTATTGACCATCGGCGTGTAGTCCGCATTGCCAACCCAGACCCCCGTTACAAGGTCCGGTGTATAACCAAGAGTCCAATTATCACGAAAATCATTGGTGGTGCCTGTTTTGGCTGCAACCGGAAAAGACAGGTTCAGGACCGAATTGCTTCCAAACATCCATGAACGGGCCTGGTTGTCCGAAATAATGGAGGTAATGAGGTAGGCGTGTTCCGGGCTGATGACCTGCTGCCCCTGCGGCGGGGTGTATTGATAAATCACCTTGCCCTGATAATCCACGATCTTCAAGATGGAAACGGGGGGAACTCGAACGCCGCTGTTGGCGAACACCGAATACATACCCGTCATTTCCAACACACTGACATCGCCGCCGCCGAGCGTGAGCGAGAGGCCATAATCGTTGCGGGTCAGCGAAGTAATGCCAAGGCGATTCGCCATGGCAATCATGCCGTGGTCGCCATACACACCCACAAATTGCAACGTCTTCACGGCGGGAATGTTAAAGGAATTCGCCAGCGCGGTGCGAACCGTAACAGGCCCGTGAAATTTATTATCGTAATCATTTGGAATATAAGGCGGACGGGTGTCATTCGGATCGCCCGATGGCGGAAACTCCGATGGCACGTCCCAAAGCAGCGTTGCCGGAGTCCAGCCTTTTTCAAAGGCCGCAACATAATTGACCGGCTTGATGGAGGAGCCGGGCTGGCGCGTCTGGCTGACCGCCATGTTGACCTGGCCGGAGATGGCAGTGTTGTTGAAATCCGCCGAACCGACCATGGCCAGAATCTCGCCTGTGGACGGCTTGATCGCGACCAAGGCGCCATCGGTGGCATGGTTGCCGGAAAGCGCAGCCACCTGGGCCGTGACCAGTTGTTGGGCATAATCCTGAAGAGTCGGATCGAGGGTTGTATAAATCGTAAAGCCGGAACGATAGATCGTTTGGGCATCAAAACTCGCTTCCAACTGGGAGCGGACATAATTGACCCAATGCGGATAGCGCATATTCACCGCCGGCGGCTGGAAGGTGTAATTCCGTGTCTCCGCCGCGGCCGCAGCAGCATCCGCCACGCTCACGCAAACCGGCTGACTGCTGTTACTGACATGAATACAGTTCTGCGCATTGCTCACCTGCGTCATCAAGTCCAACACCTGCTGTTGGCGTGCAAGAGTGGCGTCACGGTTGGTGAAAACATCATAAACGGCGGGAGACTGCGGCAGCCCCGCCAGGAAAGAGGCCTGAGCCAGGGTCAGTTTATCGGCGCTCGTTCCGAAGTAGGTTTCAGAGGCGGCTTCGATGCCGTATGAAAAGTTTCCATAATAGATCTCGTTCAGATAAAGCTCGAGGATTTGATCCTTAGAATACCGACGCGTGATCTCGGCAGCCAAAATGATCTCGCGCGCCTTGCGCAGGTAGGTACGCTGGAGGCGTTCCTGCGGCGAGAGCAAAACGTCGCGCGCAATCTGCTGTGTAATGGTGGATGCGCCGGTAACGGTTTCGCCCTGGGTGTAGTTCTCCCAGATGGCGCGGATGATGGCCCACACGTCATAACCGGGGTGGTTGTAATAATCCTTATCTTCGGTGGCAATCGTTGCAGCTACAAGAATGGGAGAAATTTTATCGAGCGGCACATAGGTACGTCGCCCGGCGTTGGGATCGAGAATCTCGTAAAGCAAATCGCCGTTACGGTCGAGGATACGCGTGGTCTCGAATTGCGAAGTCTGCTGCTGTAAATCATTGATGGAGGGAAGCGAACTGGCAATCGAATAATATTCGTAGACGCCCAGCGAAAGAACGCCTAGACCGAAAACAACCAGAATGAAAACGAGCGCTATCAAAATTTGAATAGCACAACCGAGGTATCCAAACCGAAAAAATAAATTCCTCTTCTCTGGGTGGACATTTTGCGGGGTACGATTTCGGGGGCTGGTGACCGGCTCGAAGGCGGCGGGCGTGACGCGCGTACCTTCCACATCCATTTGATTCACACGGCGCGGCAGGGGCAGATTGTCTTTATCCAAATTGGGACGCGGTGTG
>PMLN01000359.1 GCA_003158885.1 Anaerolineae bacterium | reverse complement strand
ACAGCAGAAAATGAATACAGTTCATGACTTTTTCATAGTCAGAGACCGAACCGCGAAGTTCGCTAAAAGCGCAAAGGATTCTTTTTTCTTGGCGTACTTCGTGCCCCCATGCAGCTATCCCGATCTGCATCTATGTGTTCTAACTCTGTCAAATCAACAGATGTTACCGGCGCAGAACGATACCGTTACTAGCATCGCCAACTATACCGCTTAACAATAAACCATCAATAGCACGACCTATCAACTCATCTAAAATTGTGGTTGTACGTCCAAATCCAAGGAGCTCCCGCACTTCATTGGTCAAATTTCTCCTTGAGAAAACATTCCCGGTTCGCAAGATAAGGAGCACAGCTTCGCGATACTCTTCCGGTGAGATGTGTTCCGGAACAAATTTCAAGCCACTACGTGACCGGACAGATACTATTTCAGAGTTCGCAAAGAAAAAATCCGCCTTTTTAATTACTAATTTCATGCGCGTTGCCAAATTGCACCCCGCTTTTATTTGCGCAACAACTCTCTTGCCCGCTTTGGTATTCCAAAAGCTAACAATCCGATCTATAAGGTCTTCCATATGGATAGGGCCTTCAGCTTTTACAATATCAGCGATCACCCTTGCAAGTTGCTCAATCGGCGCGTCTAAAATACTCTGTTTTGGTAATGTTCTACTTCTATTCGCGAATTGGTACGCGGTTACAGTAGGTTGAACGTAACCAGCAGGGTTCAACCCATCGCTACCGTCTTCCAGTAAATCTAGCCCCAAGTTGCTTTTGTTCAAGTCATCAGAAGTTTCCTGAATATTATTTCCTGATATGTCATTAGTGGCGGACGGAACGACAAGTTTGGCGGTCGATTCAACACTAGCCTTTTCGCGAGCTTTTTGGATCAAATCCATGATGCGAGCAACTTGTCCGGGACGGTCTTTAAACCAGTCAGTAGACCAGATTCGATATATAAGCCAGCCGCGGTCCTCCAAAACCTGTTGCCTAAGCCGGTCACGATCTCGGGCAGTTTCTGAAGCATGGTAAGTAGCGCCATCACATTCAATTCCACAAATATATCGGCCAGGCAAATTATCGTCCACCACTCCAAAATCGATCCGATAGCCTGTCACACCAACTTGGGGATGGACTGTCACACCTTGCCGACTGAGTTCCATGTAAACTTCATGCTCAAAGGGCGATTCTGTCTCTGCCAATTGGGCAACTTCAATTTGGTCAATTTGTCCACTTTCAGCGTATGCAAGGAAACTTCGCAACAGACGAGCACCGGCAGATGTCAAACCTACCAAGCTGATGTCCTCAGCATGAATGGATGAAAACACTTTCATACGCCGACGGGCACGGCTTGTGAGTACGTTCAACCGTCGCCAGCCATTTTCTCCATTGATTGGACCAAAGTTGTAGCGCAAACGCCCATCAAGACCCTTTCCATATGTGATGCTAATAAAGATCACGTCGCGCTCATCGCCCTGAATATTCTCGAGGTTTTTTACAAAGAAGGGTTCGTTATTGTTCTGGTTGCAGAACGCATCAAGCTCAGGCTGTAAACGTCGACGATTTTCGATCTCATCTTGAATCGCTATCTGTTGCCGTAAATTAAATGTACCAACACCAAGCGAAAGCTGCGGAAAGAATTTGGCATGTTGCTCCACGGCATCAACAACCCGGCGCGCCTCAATAAGATTCAATCCCTTTCCTTCATATCGGCCATTTTCTATATATTCAAAACTCACGCCGAGTTCTTCACTGGCGATTTCAACGCTCGGGAAGGTATAAAGATCGCTATCGTAAAATTTAACATTGGAGAATTGAATCAGGGATTCGTGTGCACTACGATAGTGCCATTTGAGCCGCGACGTTGCTAGTCCTGCGGCCATTAACTCCTCCAGAATACTTTCTCCATCTTCGTAGATAGGTAAACCGTCCTCGCCGATCGAAGCCGAAACCTGCCCATTCATAACCCCAAAGAAGTTAGTCGGTGGCAACTGTTTGGGATCCCCAACAACCACCAGTTGCTTTCCACGGCTGATTGCACCTACAGCGTCTTCTGCTGGTAGTTGGGAAGCCTCATCAAAGATAACCAGGTCAAAACTTGGTTGCGATGCGTCCAAATGTTGTGCCACAGTCAGAGGGCTCATCATAAAGCAAGGCTTGATGGCACGAATAGCAGGGCCAGCCTGCTTAAGGGTCCGACGCAATGGACTTAAACCTCGCTGTCGCGCTATTTCTCTACGCAAGAATGGCATTACCTCTACCACCGATTTCTCTTGCAATTTCTTTTGGATATCGTCGCGAACTTTTAGAATCAATCTATTCCGGTTTTCAGTCAAAATAATTCGATCTAATTCCTTGAACTCAGCAACACGTTGTTCATGGAAAAGTGTATTAAATTCAAGCAAGGGTCTACGAGCTTGCATCGCTAAAATCAGCCATTTTTGATAGAACGAGCGCTGAAACGCAAAGGCCAAATCTGTAAAACTAATATGCCCTTCCATTGCCAGTTTAACCAATTCATGTGCCAGACCCTGCAAAGCTTGGATGCGAATCCGGTTAAAAGCAGTCCACTGATGAGCCATCCCCAGGTTCTCCGCAAGCGCCCGCGCTCGGGTTTCAATCTCATCAAACCTTGCCCCGCTCAGAGAGTTTTCCGGCCATCCAATAAATGCTCCCAAAGACTTAAGCAATTCATTCACGGTGACAATCGCCGCTGTCAGTTGTACACTGATACTTAAATCAGGCGCAGGTGATTGGGCGGTATCGATAACACTCTCACTCAGACCATATCGATTGTATATTGTCCGAAATTCCACCACCCATGCAATGTACTTGTCAAGCCCATTCCAATCTGATGCTTCATTTTGCCACAAGTTCCCGAAACTTTGTCGTGCTACTGTCTGATTTTCAGTGAGTTGCCTTCGATCCACGTTTATTTGATCAACACGTTTCAAGTGTTCAGCTTCGACTCGCAGTGATCCACGGTAGACAGGCAAACGATAATCGAGCCAACGTTTGCGGATTGCTCGGTATCGTTTATCGAGTATGGCAAAGAGCTGGTTAAGCCCTTTCATCTTTGTTAGCATATAAGATACATCGGCTTCATGTTCAGTCTCATATACACTGGCCTTGAAAATTGGACTTATAGTCTGTACTCGGTTTTGTAAAT
>PMLN01000388.1 GCA_003158885.1 Anaerolineae bacterium | reverse complement strand
TAAAGGGATTCCACAAGGAGAAGAAGACCAGGGCCAGCGCTATAAAGCCCCAGCCCAGGAGAAAGTTAATGCTCCACACGGGGTTGTAGTCCAGAGCATAGATGGCTCCGGCAAGCCCCATCAGCATCCCACTGGCGATGACGCTGAGATAGCGGGTTGTGGTCACGTTTATCCCTGAGACTTCTGCAACCGACGGATTCTCGCCTACCGACCTGATCTTGAGGCCCAAGGTCGTCTTCGAAAACACCCACCATGTAACGATGATCAACGCAATTCCCAAATAGAAAAATGGAGAAAGACCCCCGATCTGGGGAATCCTGTCCATGCCCAGGGGCTCCGTATATGGATAACCGATATATGCAGTGAGGCCAAATCCCAGGATCCAAATACCCATTCCATTCACGACCTGATTGCCTCCCAGCGTTATGGAAAAGAATCCATGAAGCAGTGCGATCAGGCCCCCAATGGCAATTCCCGCCAGGAAGCCGAGCAAATAGCTCCCGGTGGTTTTTGCAACGATGAAACCGAGGGTGGCGCCGAAAAGCATCACACCCTCAACACCAACGTTCAAGATTCCCGAGCGCTGTTCGATGAGTTCACCCAAGGCGGCAATAGTAAAAATCGTCGAGGCGTTGAGGCTTCTGGCAAAGAATTCCAGCATTCTACTTCTCCTTTTCTGATTTCTTCCATACGATCTTGTTACGATAGAAGAATTGAAAGGCGACCAGGGTAATCATGAGAACCCCGAGCATGGCATAGTCGACGCCAAAGCTCATTCGCAGTTCGCCCTGGGCATATCTGGCGCCGCTCGCCAGGCCGCCAAAGAGCAGTGCGATTGGAATCGCAGCCAGCGGGTTTTCCAAAGAAATGAGCCCACAGATTATTCCATAGAAAGACAGATCGCCGAAATCTCCATAATTCTGGGTAATTTTATAGACGCCGGGGTTCGCAGCGAATAGATGATATCCGGCCAAGCCAGCCAGGAGTCCGCCAATGATAAATACCAAGAGGGGTATGTTATATGGACTTATACCGGCATATCTGGCCGCGGATGGACTGAGACCGTAAGCCTTGATTTGATAACCCGTTCTAGTCCTGGCAAACATAAAGTACAGAAACCCCGCCAATCCAAGAGCGAGCAGGATCGTGAAGGGCCCCCCCAGGATCTGTGGCGCATAGAGAGATTGCGGAAGCTTGAAGCCCTCCCCCTCCCCACCCGCACCCATAAAGAGACCTCCATCTTTGATCATAAAAGCAACCAACCAGAATCCTATCGAGTTCAGCATCATGGTCACAACGATCTCGTTGGTATTGAACCTGCCTTTCAAAAATCCCGGAATGGCTCCAACCAGGGCGCCACCCAAAGCTGCCCCCACCATCATTAGCGGGATGACAATTCCTGGCGAAAGACTCAAATTTTGAGATCCACTGGCTGCACCGAACGCAAACGCGACTGCAAAAGCGCCCAGCGCCCCGGCATATAGTTGCCCTGCCATCCCGATGTTCCAAAGTCCTGCTCTCATCGGTACGATAAATGCGCACGTACAAAGCAAAATGAAGATAGCCCTATTGATCGTCAAGGGCAGGCCAAACTGGTCTGCAAAGGCATAGGTAAAGATATCTTTATAGCCAGTCAGCGGATTGACCTTGGCTTGGAGAAAAATCAGACTGAACAGCGCCAAGGCAATTAAAATTGCCAGGATCGAGATCGCCGCCGCCTCCCATCCCGTTACCTTCAGTTTTTTTTCCAGTTTCACTTGATAGTTACCAAGTTTCATATCTTTACCGCCTGATGTTTCAGACCTGCCATCATGGCTCCAATATCCTCTCTCCGGGCTTTCTCGATAGGGATAATATCCATAAACTCACCTTCATAAATTGGGGCCACTCGATCGCTCAACGAAAGAACCTCGTCAAGGTCTTCGGAGATAAGAAGAATGCCCGCTCCCATCTTCTTTGCCTCCAGGAGTTTATTTTGGACAAACTCCGTTGCCCCTACATCCAGTCCCTGGGTGGGTAGATTGGCAATGATGAGTCGCGGTTTGCGAGAAAGCACGCGCGCCAGGATGAGTTTCTGAAGATTTCCGCCGGACAGGCTTTTTGCAGTTGTGTCTGGGCCTGGAGCAGCTATATCGTACTCGGATATCAATGCTTCGGTGAGTTTCCGTATTCCCTTGGAATCCAGAATTCCCCATTTAGTGAATTCGTCATCAAAGTAGTAATTCATTAGGACATTATCCGCAAGGGAATAATCCCCAATCGAACCCACATCAATGCGTTCCGCGGGAACGTATCCCATGCCCTTCTGCCATCTTTCCAAGCTGGAGGAATGCGAAATATCGATGCCATCCAGAGACACCTTCCCTTCCGTCGCGTTTCTAAGCCCGGCCAGGACCTCAGCTAGTACCTGTTGCCCATTCCCGGACACTCCAGCAATTCCGAAGATCTCACCTTCATGCACGGAAAAGGAAATAGCTTTCAATGCCTGTAGCTCCTTGTTATCAAGCGCGGAAAGGCTTTCAACCTGGAGAATTGGCTTCCCCAGCTTCACTTCTACCCGTTGCAGTCTGAAGATGACTTCTCGTCCCACCATCTCCTTCGCCAAGCTTTTCTCCGTGGCATTCTTGGTCTCCAAGCGCGCGGTGACTTTCCCACGCCTGAGAACCGTCACCCGGTCGCTAACCGAAAGCACAATGGGCAGTTTGTGGGTGATGAAAGGGACCAGGGCGAGATCAGATCCGGTCATGAGTTTGATTGACGCCAGGAGCTTCTCAACCTCTGGAGGCGCAAGCGCAGAAGTCGGCTCGTCCAGGATGAGGATTTTGGCGCCGCGATAGAGAGCCTTCAGGATCTCCACAACCTGCTTTTCCCCTTCCGAGAGCTGCCAGAGCTTTGCCTTGAGATCAATCTTGAAGCCGTATTTCGTGCACAGCTCGGTGATCTCCTCCCCGGTCCTCTTCAGGTTCGTGATTCTCCCTGCGCTGGGGTGCCCCAGTATGATGTTTTCAATTACCGAGTGAGCGGGAATCAGTTTGCGGTTCTGGTGAACCATCCCAATCCCATGATGAATGGCATCCAAGGGTGATTTGAAATTGACCTTCTCGCCAAAGATGAGAATCTCACCTTCATCGGGTTGCGTGAGCCCGAAAAGGATCCTCATCAAAGTGGTCTTCCCGGCCCCGTTCTCGCCTAGAATGGCATGAATTTCGCCTGCTCTTATCTCGAAATCAATATGGTCATTGGCTACGACCCCAGGGTATCTTTTCGTGATTCCCCTTGCCTCCAGGACCATGTCACCGCGTTTCATCTCTACCATGGACATAGGATTAACCTGTTTCTCAAGAATTATTGTAACTACTCAAGCGAGGTTTCATGCTAAGCCCTTGTTGCTCTTCCAGAGGCACAGAATCTCCTCCAAGTTGATCAGAGACCCTTCGGTACTGTCCCGGTTTCTTTCCGGGAAAGAACGTTCCCTCAGAGTGATGCTTAGTGGTGGTTCTATCAAGGACCTTGCACATTAAAGTCTTTCCGAAAGATCAAAGAGTACTTGGAAAAGAACAAATGCTCGGAATGAGGCTCTCTCCTGAGAGATATCTTCCTCATGGGTGAGAGCCTCATTTGGTCATTACCTTACATTCACACGATTGATTCGGGCCGTATTACTTCAAAACCGTCGTGCCCTGTAAGTCGAAGTTGAATTGCGTAAGCAAAAACTCAACAGTTGGAACTACACCGGCTGCCTTGACCACAGTGCCCGCCGCTGGAATCGGTATATTGTTCGGTGTCGTCAATGCCAAACCCGTTCCAGCGCTCACAAATGCGTGATCTGTGAACGGATCCCAGGTACCAGCCATCATCTGATCCCTTCTCTGCTTGAGAAGATCAAGGATTGACTGCGGAATTAGCGGGAGGGCTGTCGGGCTGATCGCGTCAAGGCCGACCTTGCCATCGTTCATTAAGTCAACCGTCGGTTCGACTGTGCCGTCAGCCAGGGTCATAGTAGTCTCCATCCCCGGGTAGTAAACCAGAGTAGGAGTCTTATTTCCAGCCATATAATCCTTGAGCATCTTTTCGAAGATGACTTCCCAGCGGGTGTCGAACGAGACGGCCACGGTCTTCGTGTCGCCCCAATGGAGTTCTCCTACAATGTCCATATCCTTGCCAATAAACCACACGCCCTTTGCTTTGGCAACGTCAACCGCCGCGCTCGAGTCGGTTTCTACGGTCAGGACATCAGCTTTGTACGTATCCACCAGGGTCTCTGCGATGGATTTTTCATCGGGAGGAGAATACCAGCTTCCGACGTACTTGGTGTACACCGTGATATTTTTATTGAGTAATTTGCCCGCATCCTGCACACCGAGGACGAAGCCGGCCTGACGATGGAACACCTGAATGTTCGGGTATGCGGACACGATCCCGACAACGTTCGTCTTGGTCAAAGCCCCGGCGATGAGCCCTTCCAGGTATAACGCCTGGTCTTGCCGGGGGAAGAACCGAATGAAATTCGGCAGCGTGGTTAAATCGCTGGCAACGACGGTTCCAAAATAAACGTTCGGATATTTAGGGGCGATATCCTTCAATGGCAATCCCATGTACTCCGCACTGCCAATGACGATATTCGCATTCTGCTTTGCAATCCAATCCTCAGCGAAGGGATTTGTTTGATCGGGCGCTACGTTCTCCAAGTAGATGTATTTGACATTGGGATATTTTGCCTCGATCCGTTTCATTGCGCGATCCTGAGCTCCACCCCAGGTTGACCCAGCGATCACACCGAAGTGTTCAATCCCAAAAACAACCGGGGCTGGCGCAGCCGTTGGCGCAACCGTTGGCGCCGTTACCACAGGCGCTTGAGTTGCGGGCGCTTGTGTGGGAGCAGGCGGTTGGGTGGGAGGCGCTTGAGTAGGCGTTGCAGCGGGCGCGCAAGACGTTAACGTCATACTGGCTAACAAAAGCGCAATCAGTACCATATAGAACTTGCTCTGCTTCATTGCTTCCTCCTTATAAGGAATAGGTGGATATGGACAAAAATTGGGCCAATTATATATATGATTGTTGTATCGTTTTTTTATAGGCATTCTCCTTTCGCAAGACCTTTTTTTATAAGCGTCTCATGCGCACGAAATAATCCATGACCACAACGTTTCACTCAATACTTATAAAATTTATTCCAAACCTACAGTAATTATACATGATAATAGAAAATAGCATGCGACATCTTACCTGACAATAAGCCAAACGATCGCCAGGATTACCACGATCAAACCTATGGCAAGCCACACGAGAAGTTTCCGTGAAAGTAACCCGCCAGCCATGTCTTTGGCGACAGCCGCCGCAAACTTAGTCTCTGAAGGGGGGGTGTATTCGACTTGTTTGGCATCCGCCCTTGCCACTCCGCGAGCTTTTATGGCCTCATTGAGCGTGCCCAACCCCTGACGGATCATGCGCTTGCTCACTGTATCAATCATGCGTTGACCGACTCCCGCCAATCGGCCCCCAATTTGCACCTCCCCTTCATACTTCATGAGAGTCCGGTGATCAGCCTGCTCGGACAGTTGAACATTCCCGTTTCCATTCATAAAACCGGGCTTCCCCTTTCCCTCCACCGTCAGGGTGCAGCTTTCAGGTGGCACTTCGTTGGAAACAAGGATCCGCCCAGAGAAAACTCCGACAATCGGCCCAACGTGGACATTTATTTCAGCTTCATACTCGTTTTCGCCTATCAAGTGCAGACTTTGAGTGCCAGGCAGGCAGGTTGCCAGCACTTCGGGGTCTCGCACCAGTTTCCACACATCTTCTCGCGGGCCGTCAAAGGTGTACTCTCCTTCAATTTTCATTGTGACTTCTCCTTATGTAGCAATTCAAATAAGCGGTTCGGGCTGAGAGGCATTTCAAGGATTTCAAGTTCCTGGTCATACATCGCGTTCTCAACCGCCTGAGCAAAAAGAGCAGGTACCGGGATGGCTCCAGCTTCGCCAACCCACNNACCTCAACCGCCTGAGCGAAAAGAGCAGGCACCGGGATTGCTCCGGCTTCACCCACACCCTTGGTGCCCAATTCGTTCAATGAGGAGCGTGTTTCAAAATGACCCACTTCAATTCGCGGCATCTCAGTTGCGGAGACCAGCAGGTAATCCATAAACGAGGCATTGAGCAATTGACCGTTTTCATCGAAGTGGAGTTGTTCGTAATAGGCATTGCCAAGCCCCAGGGACACACCTCCGTGGATCTGTCCCTCCAGAATCAGTGGATTAAGAACCGTACCACAATCTTCAACTGTGACGTAGCGCTTGATCTTTATCATCATCGTTTCAGGATCAATCTCAAGGATCATGGCATGAGTTCCAAAAGCCGTAGCCCCATATTGAGGACCAAAGTAAGACGTGGCTTCCAAACCAGGTTCTGTGCCCGGTTGGACTGCCCCCCGCAGGGGATTTGCCAGCAGCGCCAATTCACCCAGGCTAATGGATTTGTTGGGAATATCAGCCACCCGAACCATGCCATCATCAAGTTCCAATTCATTTACGGGCGTTTCCAAAACCTTGCTGGCCAATTCCAATATCTTTTTGCGCACAATGGAGGCAGCTGAATGAATGGCGTTGCCCGCAACCACTGCCCCGCGACTGGCAAAGGTACCAGTTCCCCAATGAAATTCAGCGGTATCGCCCGTCACAATGCGTACATCCTTCACTGGCACCCCTACTTGTTCAGAAACTATTTGGGCAAAGCTGGTAAAGTGACCCTGCCCCTGGGTGCCAATACCCGTTACTACACTGATCTTGCCGCTGGCCTCGACCGTCACGCGCGCGCCTTCATAGGGACCAACGCCTGTCGACTCGATAAAAGGCACAACGCCGATGCCCACGTATTTCCCTTCTCTGCGAAGCCGAGGCTGTTCGTTTTTGACAAATTCTTCATAGCCGATCATTTCCAGCGCCTTCTCCATCACTGGCAGGTAATTTCCGGTGTCCAAGACGAGAGGCGCAAAAGCCTGATCAATGATCTTATGCTCATAGGGAAAAGCATCTGGAGAAATAAAATTGCGCTTGCGAATTTCCATCCGATCAATTCCCAATTCTTTGGAAGCAATATCCAAAAGGCGCTCTATGATGAAGATGCCTTGAGGCCGCCCGGCTCCCCGAACTGGAGTGGTGAGGGTTTTATTGGTAAAAACCACACTAACTTCTGTTGTGAAATTCTTAATATCGTACCCTCCCATGGCGTGACACTGGGTGTTGAGAGGGATGGTCAAGCCATAAGGGTCATAAGCGCCGCTATCATGTAGAAACACATCCTTCAAGCCCAAAATATGCCCATCCCTGCTCAGGGCTATTTCGACATCGTGGATCTGCCCGCGTTCCTGCGTGGTGGCATAAAAATTTTCCCGACGATCTTCAATCCACTTGATGGGGCGGACCAGTTTCTTCGACGCCCAAGGGATCACCAACTCTTCGGCATAGAACATCATCATTTTGGGACCAAACCCGCCGCCAATGAAGGGGGCGATCACTCTCACCTGATGTTCGGATAGCCCCAATCTAGCCGCGGTCCCATTGCGAATCGGGATCGGAGCCTGGGTTGTATCCCATATTGTTAGATACTGACTCTTCGCATCCCAGTTGGCAACAATCCCACGATTCTCCATGGCAGCAGCCGCGCCGCGGTCAATGACTATTCTCCGCTTGATGACCAAATCAGCCCGACCTTTGGCTTCTTCATAGTCTCCCTTCTTTTGGAGAAGGTGGGCAGCCAGATTCGATCCCAGGTCATCGTGGACCAAGGGGCTGCCTACCCCCAGACCTTTTTCCAAATCAACCACGGCCTCCAAGGGTTCAAGTTCAACCAAAATATCCTCGACAGCATCCTCGGCAATGTAGCGGCTCTCCGCGATGACCACTGCAATCGCTTCGCCCGCATGTCGAACTTTGTCTTTGACAAGGGGAACCTGGCGGCGCGAATTGAAAATAACATCTTTTGCAGTTGGAGGCGGGGAAACCAAAGGAGGACCCGGCTGCCAATCATCGCCCATATCTTCCGCCGTGAAGACAGCCACCACTCCCGGTCGTTGGCGGGCCGCAGATACATCAATGCTCATCAGGCGGGCATGGGCGTAATCACTGCGCAGAAAAGCCGCGTAGAGCATACCCGGAATTTCAACATCGTCCACAAATTGAGCCTGGCCAGTCAGCAGTTGTGGATCTTCGTTGCGTACAATGCGTTTTCCAATGAACTTATTAGGCACAGATCTACTCCTGTGTTACTACACGGTACTTAGATAAGCCGTTACTCAAAGAGTTAGCCACTCGTTCACGCTCTCATCTTTTCAGCGGCCAATTGGACAGCGTCAACAATATGCTGGTAACCCGTGCAGCGGCAGAGATTTCCAGAAATTGCTTCACGGATTTCAGCCTCGCTCGGGTTGGCATTCTGCTCCAGGAATGACTTGACCGTGGTCAAGATACCCGGCGTACAAAATCCGCATTGCACACCGTGAGCCTCCTGGAAGGCTTCCTGAATCGGGCTCAGGTGATCAATTGTTCCCAATCCTTCGATTGTAGTAACTTCGTGCCCATGCGTTTGGACAGCAAACATCAGACAGGAGCGAACCGGGCTCCCATCCAATAAAACCGTACAAGCTCCGCAAACGCCATGCTCGCAACCCACATGCGTGCCGGTCAGACCGAGGTCATGGCGCAGAAAGTCGCTCAGCAGGGTGCGCGGCTCAACAGCATGCTCATAGCGGGTGCCGTTGACCGTTACAGCAAGATCAAATAGATTTTGCATGGTCGTCTCCATGGTTGCCATTTTATTGATTATCCCCAGCACGCTTGAAAGCCTGTTCCAGCGCGCGCCGAGCCAAAACATTCGCCAGATGGCGGCGGAATTCCGCGGTGGCATGAATATCGCTGCCCGGATCAATATCTTCAGAAGCGGCAATTTCAGCAGCCGCTTGTATTACTTTCGGCGACGGCGCTTGTCCCGTGAGTGATTCAATGGCTTTATGAGCCACCATGGGAACATCCCCCGCGCTTAAAAATACCATCTGAGCCTGCTGGCATAGATTATTCTCGTCCAGGGAAACGACAGCCGCAACGCCGACCAAAGCGAAGTCGTGAGGCCGGCGCGCAACTTCCATCAACGACCAGCCAGACCGTACCGGCATGGAAGGCAAGGCTGCCTCTACCAATAATTCCCCCGGTTCCAGTACCGTTGTAAATAGCCCGACAAAAAATTCATTGGCGGGAACCCAACGTTCGCCGTTTTGACTTTGCAACCGGAAACTTCCTCCCAGAGCAACGCTCACAGATGCGAGTTCAGCCGAAGGGTCCGCATGAGAGACGCTGCCGCCGAAAGTGCCGCGGCTGCGGATCTGAGAATACGCAATCTTGGGCATGGTTTCATGAAGCAGAGGCGCCCGCTCCGCGACCAGGGCATCAATTTCCACCTGATGATGGCGGGTCATGGCTCCCAAACGCAAACCGCCATTCTCAACGGGACGGATATAAGAAAGTTCAGGGATGTTGTTCAAGTCAACCAGAACGGAAGGTTGGACCAGACGGAAATTCATCATTGGAATCAGGCTTTGCCCGCCGGCTAAAACTTTGGCGTCATCGCCATGCTCTGCCAGATGGGATAAGGCTTCTTCCACAGTGGTAGGGGCGTAATATTCAAATGGGGCTGGCTTCATCGAATTTCAACTCCTAAACAATTGGTCATGGTCATGTAAGGTTATCCAGTTCGTTCTTCGCAGTGTCATTTTCATAATGAGAATTGCTGAGTCATTGATGCAGCGTTCGAATATCTACCGATGGATGGGTAAACGTTCATACCATAGGGGCGAGTGGACATTCCTGCCGCCTGTCCATAATTGATAGGTGATTTGCATGTGTCCCAAGTGAAGAGAGGTGTGATCAATCACATGCAAAATGCTCCAGCGCACCGAAACAGTGCGGCCTTTTACCTGACGTGTGCCATTCAAATCAGATTCGCCCAGGGTGGTAAGTACCTGTTTTGTCTCCTGCGAAATCTTTTCCAATATTTGAAGAAGTTCGGCTGGAGCGGCCGCGACCATAGCGAATTCAGCATCCCGGTCACGTGTCGCAGGCTGACCGCCAATCACCTCTGCAATCCAGAAATGTTCCGCGCCCGCAAGATGGGCAGTCAAAACCGCCAGCGAGTTGGTGATGTGGTCGTCTTTATCTTCGATGGGCCGCCAATTTAGGGCCTCTGCGGGCAATTCAGCGATCAGGCTGGAGACCTGATTATGCAGATCGTCGAGACGATTTATATAATTATCCATTTCTGAGATCATTTTTTATTCGTTTGACAAACTCCGCAAAGGATGTGGGTTTCCGTTGAAGCAGGCAATTCAAAGCGTTCGTATTACCTATAAACCCATAAGTCTCATAATAACGGAACATTTTAATCAAGGTCATTACTTGATAGTCGCCCAAGCCGGAGTCCCTGGCGCCTCGTTCCCATGTATCAAGTGATACGCCTTCCGCCTCCACCGGACGCCCAAGTTGGTCGGTCAACGTTTTAGCGATTTCCACTTGGGACATCGCCGGCGTGCCAACCAACTCGATGGTCGCACCCATGTGTCCAGTTTCAGTGAGAACGATTCTAGCTGCCTCGGCAACATCTTCCAAGTCAACCAAACTCAGGCGAGTCTCCGGCGAGTAAGCCATCGGGTATATGCCATTCACGAGGATTTGATTCCAATACGCCAAGACATTCTGCATGTAGACTGTCGGCTGCAAGATGGTAAAGGGCAAACCCGATTCGAAGAGCCGTTCTTCGACGCGCATTTTCTGCCAGTGATGGGGCATGGCCTCGATCTGCGGGTGGAGCACTGAATGGAAGACAAAGTGCTCGACATGCGCGGACTGGGCTTCTTCAATGATGATCCCACCGATCAACTCCTCATCAGGGCTGATATTGGGAGCCATGTGGTAGACTGCCCGAATGCCTTGAGCAGCCCGGCCCATGCAGACCTTGTCACGCAGATCTCCGACGAGAACCTCATCAACGCCGAGGGCTTCGAGAGGGGAAACCTGATCAGGCCGGCGTACCAATGCCCGGACAGTTTCTTTGCCTTTCGTAAGCGCCTCAATTATCGACCGGCCAGTTTTGCCAGCCGCACCGGTGACAAGAATCATGGTTACGAATGACCGGCAAGTTCTCGCGGAAGCCCGTAAGTCTGAAGCATTAACCGCCTACTTTGAAGGCCACGAAACGAGCCCACATTGATTCCGTTTCCATGGCTTTCTGGGGGTAGCAACCGATATAATAGCGGCCGCTTTTGGCAGTTGCCAGGTCGCCTGCCAAATTCTCGGCGTGCACGATCTTCTTGGGAAAGAGATTAAGGTGCATATCCTGATAAAAGCTTTCCAACGGGTACATCTCATCCCAATCTTTGCCGAAATCTTTAATCAGTTTCGCATTGGCTTCTGCAAAGGTCTTGGGATGCCAGATGCGCATGATGGTGTTCATGGGGTGGTCAGCGGACACCGCGTCCACACCGATCCATCTGATTTGC
>PMLN01000283.1 GCA_003158885.1 Anaerolineae bacterium | reverse complement strand
AAGAAGAAATCGATAAAGATGTTTTATTGAAATTGGATTACGCCTCGCAGTTGTGGATGGAAAAGGAAATCAAGAGCGTGGCGAACGTGACACGGCAGGATGTGCGTGAGTTTTTGTCGCTGGCCGCGGAGGCGAACATCAAGCCCGAGTTTCAGGAATATGATTTGAAGGACGCCAACATGGCACTGCTGGAAATGAAGCAGGGGAAAATTCGCGGTGCAAAGGTGTTAAGGGTGATTCTATAGATAGGCTCACCCGCTAATTTTTTTGCAGTATAACCGCCCAAATAATCTATGAAATATTCGGCAGAGGGATATAATCCATTATACCGACAGCATCATTAATAGCCGGACAGCCAATCAGATTTCAAGGAGACAAATCATGAAACGCACTTTGGGGCGCTCTGGAATCGAAGTGAGTGCATTGGGGATGGGGTGTTGGGCAATTGGAGGCCCTTTCTGGGCCGGGGAGACACCGCAAGGCTGGGGTGAAGTAGACGATGAAGAGTCCATTCGAGCCATTCATGCCGCCCTGGATCATGGGGTTAATTTCTTCGATACGGCCAATGTTTATGGCGCGGGTCACAGCGAACGGGTGCTCGGCCGCGCGATCGCCGGCCGCAGGTCACAGGTGGTGATTGCAACGAAATTCAACGCCGTCTTCGATGAAACCACGCGCCAAGTAACGGGAGCGGATACATCGCCGGAAGGAATCCGCAAAGCCTGTGAAGAATCCCTGCGCCGGTTGAATACCGACACCATTGACCTGTATCAATTCCACGACAACGGTTACCCCGCGGAAAAAGCCGCGCCGATCCGGGAGACGCTTGAAAAACTGGTGCAGGGAGGCAAAATCCGCGCCTACGGCTGGAGCACCGATTTTGTTGACAGGGCGGAGGTCTTTGCCCAAGGGCCGAAATGCACCGCTATCCAATTGCAACTGAATGTGCTGGACGACAACCCGGCGATGATCGCCCTTTGCGAGAAACACAACCTGGCCGCCATCAACCGCGGTCCATTGGCAATGGGATTATTGACCGGAAAATATAATCAGTCAACGAAAGTCTCTATTGATGATGTGCGCGGTCAAAAAAGCCCTGAATGGATGAAGTACTTTAAAGATGGCAAACCTAACCCGGAATGGATGTCCATGCGGGATGCCATCCTGGAGATCCTCACCAGCAAGGGTCGGACGGTGGCGCAGGGAGCTCTCGCCTGGAATTGGGCCCGCACCCCGCAGACCATCCCCATCCCCGGCTTCCGCACTGTCAAACAGGTTGAGGAGAATGCAGGCGCGATGGAGTTCGGCCCGCTGACGCCGGAACAGATGGGTCGGATTGAAGTCATCCTGAAAAGAGCATAGACATTTGCCAAGCAAATGAGCACACTGACCAATAGCCAGACAAACCGGTTGCTGGGGTATCCGGCTGATGCCCGCCTGCTTATTATCAACGCCGACGATTTCGGGATGTGTCATGCGATTAATGAGGCCATCTTGCGTGCGCTCCAGAGAGGGGTACTGCGTTCCACAACCTTGATGGTGCCCTGCCCTTGGGCTTTGCACGCCATGCACTTCCTCTCAGATCATCCCGAAGTCCCCTTTGGCATTCACCTCACCGTTATATCTGAATGGCCCAATTACCGTTGGGGACCAGTCACTTCAAAGGAAAAGGTGCCAGCGCTGATCAATCAAGCTGGGTATTTCCACACCTTTGAACAGATGCCTGAATTTTTGGATGGGGTCAGGTTAGACCAACTGGAACTGGAATTCAGGGGACAGATCGAGGCCGTGCTGGCAGCCAAGCTCAAACCCACTCACCTGGACTGGCATTCACTGCGTATTGGCAACAGAACGGATATTTTCGATGTGATGCTGGGGCTGGCCAGAGAATACGGATTGGCGCTCCGGCTTGCGGGCCAATCCTGGATCGAAAAATTACAAAGCGAGGGGTTACCCACCAACGATTACGACTTTCTGGATAGTTACCTGCTCGATCCGGTCAATAGATCAGCGATTTATGGCAAAATGTTACACGAGTTACCGGCGGGGCTGAGCGAGTGGGCGATCCATCCCGGCTTGGATGACGCCGAGTTACTTGCCATCGAACCCGATGGCAAGCATATCCGCCAGACGGACTTCGATTTTTTGATGTCTGAAGAGGCGAAAGATATTGTAAAAGAAGAGGGCATCATCCTTTTAGATTATTGAGCGTTGCAGGAAGTCTGGAGAGGAAAGTGATTTGAAGGATGCCAACGCTTTGTTGCTTGAAATAAAGCATGGAAAGATTCGCGGTGCAAAGGTGTTGAGGGTGAGTTAGAATTTAGCCACGGATAAACGCAGATTTTTGGGCGAGTTGGATTAAAAAAGAATCGCGTTTGCAAGCATGTTATACTCAATGCAGTAACGGCAGGCATATAGAAAGTGATGTACGCAATGCTTCAAACAATTGAGGCGTTCATTGATGAAAAAGGCAATTTGAGAATCCTTGAATCGATCAAACTGCCGAAGAAGAGGCGTGTGATTATTACAATTCTCAATGAGGAACCGGCGGAAGATGCTGTCAATCTTGCGCTATTAAGCGAAGCGGCGCTGGCGACAGATTGGCTGCGACCCGAGGAGGATGAAGCGTGGTCACAGTTAGCCCAGCTTCCATCGTTGTAATCCCGTTTCCATTTTCGGATCTGACTGGCACGAAACTTCGCCCGGCGGTTGTACTGGCAGATGCGGGACGCGGCGATTGGCTTCTGTGCCAAGTGACAAGCAATCCTTACTAATCACTCTTACATTGACAATCTCATTTCAAACAGGAATATGATCTGAAGGATGCCAACGCGGCGTTGCCGGAAATGAAGCAGGGAAAGATTTGCGGCGCAAAGGTGCTGAGAGTGTGACGAAAAACGATATACTTTTTGTATGAGGAAGGTTCATATGAAAATGAAATTGATTTGTTTTTTGATCGCAGCGGGACTATTGACAAGCTGTATATCTGCTCAAGCCCCTATCACACCGACATTCACGATCCCTGCGCCAACCATAACTTCAACATCCATTCCTACGCCGACATCGACAAGTACACCAACTCCTGCACCCATCGGTGGATCCGGCCAATTAATGATCGTGATCCATAACGAACTCGAAGTAGTCAACGCAGACGGTTCAAGCAGCCAGACCATTATTTCAAAGCAAGAGTTCGAAAAGGAATTCGCCCCGATACCCACCAAAAAAGGTATACCTCAATGGTATTCGACTGTTTCGCCGGATGGGAAGAAGCTTTTGGTATTAACCTGCTCAATGATCGGCTTTGAGTGTTTCAATTACAAGCTATACATAAGCGACATTGACTCCCAGCGCGTAAAGACATTTCAGTCATACAAAGCAGGGCTTATGCAATGGTCGCCTGATGGCGATAAAATTCTAATC
>PMLN01000292.1 GCA_003158885.1 Anaerolineae bacterium | reverse complement strand
GTCATATCCGGGGTAATGCTTCCCGCATGGAAGGGCATGCCGGTGGCGCTCTGGTACCGGTATTGCAGGCAGGCCAGCAGGCGGCTGGCGCGGTTGGCGTCCCGCGTATTCAAAGCTGCGGCAACTTTGAAACCCGTTGCCTGGTCGTTGATATATTGACAGGAATCGTTGTGAATGGAAACGATGGCTACAGCCCTGTATCCATTGAGGCGTGTGTCAAATTCATTAAGCAGGTCTACTTGGAAACCGAGCTTTGTGAGTTTCTGCACAACAAGGCTGGCGATCTTGTAATTGACATCTGCTTCGGTCAAAGTGACATTGCCGTTGGCATCGGTGCAGACTGCGCCTGAATCGTTGCCTCGATGCCCGGAAACGATCCCGATCCGCAGGGCCGGTTCAACGGGATTGACTGGATTGCTTGCAGCTTGGGGTGTCAGCAGGTATGCCAGTTTGTCCGAAAGCGATATCGTTGAGAAACTGTTTGGCGAAAGAAGGCTAAAAAGGGTCGCCAGCAGGATCGCGATGACCAGCGTTGGCAGGATGGCGTTGACCGGTTTGCGCTGTCGCGGCGTGGGACGTGAAACGCGCCGCACGGGAGGTGTTTCCATATTATCCATGATAGTACTCAATTGTAGGACAAAAGGCAAGGGCGGTTATCATGCCCCGGTTCGATTCCTGCCTTGACTTTGCTTCGTCTCGAAAGTATGATAAAAAATCATGAGCACACACGTTGAACCTGAACCGATACGCCAGGCCATGCGTCTCTGGGCCTCCGGCGTAACGGTCGTTACTGCGGCGTATGAAAATGAACGACATGGGATGACCGTCAGTTCTTTTGCCTCCATTTCGCTGGAACCGCCCCTGCTCATGATGGCGCTCCAAAAGACGACACGCACTTCCAGTCTGATTTTGCGCGCTCGAGCTTTTGGCGTGACCATCCTTTCTGCGGACCAAAGGGAACTCTCGGATCGTTTTGCCGGACGCGGGGATGAATCAGGGGATCGCATGGAAGGCGTTGGCACTGACACCCTCGACACCGGCGCTCCATTCATCCGGGGCGGGTTGGCGTATTTCGACTGCCGCCTCCGCCAAACGCTCGATTCCGGTACCAGCCTCATCTTTATCGGAGAAGTCCTTACGGCGAGACAGTTCGAAGGCCAGCCGCTCGTTTATCACAACCGCCAATATGTGCGTATTTCCTGATATTACCTGTGTGGAATGCGGGAGGAAGCATGGATCATAAATTAACTCCGGAAGAAAAGCGCACCTTGCTCCAAATTGCGCGTCGCTCGCTTGAACTTGCTGTGCGCGGCGAAAAACTTCCGCCCTTGGATGAAACAGCCTTAACGCCGCACCTGATGGAATCCGGCGCTTCATTCGTCACCTTGACCGTGGGCGGCGACCTGCGCGGCTGTATAGGCGCTCTGGAACCCTATCAGCCGCTTGCCTTGGATGTGCGTGAACATGCCATTGCCGCGGCTTTGGAAGACCCGCGCTTTCCCCGCGTCCAGCCAAAAGAATTGCCTCAAATTGAGATCGAAGTCTCCCGGCTCACGGTCCCGCACCGGCTCGAATACAAGGACGCGGATGAGCTGCTTGCAAAGCTAAATCCCAAGGTGGATGGCGTGATCCTGCGCGATGGCTGGCGGCGTGCCACCTTTCTCCCCCAGGTTTGGGAGAAGATTCCCGATAAAGCCGAATTCCTGGCAGAATTGTGCTACAAGATGGGCGCCGCGCCGAACACATGGAAGCAAAAACATTTGGAGGTTTTGATTTATCAGGTGGAAGAATTCCATGAGTAATCATCACATTCGCCGGCTGGCGAATGTGATGATTATCCCTCTTGGTTTCCTGATTTTATTCCTGACTTTGTTTCGCCCCCGGTTTTCTCCTTGACAGGTTTATGGATTGTCATACAATCAATTTCGCCGTATTGTGGCAGCACAAATGGTCTTATTGGCTTTTCCCTTGAGCATTGAAGTTAAGAGCGACAGGCGCTGGTCTTCAACCATAAGTATTGGAAGATCGGCGCTTTTTCTTTTTAATTCCGGTTGTTTCATAGGAGGCGATCAGGGGTAACTTCACAACAAAGCCTCGTCGGTGATAATCGTCTTCTTAAATTTCAATTTCAAACCATATCATCAAGGAGATTCGAATGAACAATATTGATACTGGGGCAACTGCCCTGGTTCTCATCAGCGCAGCGCTGGTCATGCTTATGACCCCTGGGTTGGCGTTCTTTTATGGGGGCTTGGTACGCCGCAAGAACGTCTTGACCATTATGATGCAAAGTTTCGTTTCGATGGGCATCGTCACCATCATCTGGGTCTTTGGCGGATTCAGTTTGATGTATGGGAAAGACATTGGAGGTTTCATCGGGAATCCCTTCCAATACTTTGGCTTGCAGAATGTGGCAACTGCTACCATGCAGATTCCAGGTTCCACACAGACGATTCCGCTGATGGCGTATTTTGTGTTCCAGGAAATGTTTGCGATCATCACTCCGGCGCTGATCACAGGCGCGTTTGCTGACCGCGTCAGCTTCAAAAGCTATTTGATCTTCCTAGTTCTTTGGAGCATCCTCGTTTACACGCCGATGGCACATTGGGCTTGGGGAGGCGGCTTTCTTTCACAGATGGGATTTGCCGATTTTGCCGGTGGCATCGTAGTGCATACTAGCGCTGGTTTTGCTGCTCTTGCATCCGTTCTCATCATTGGCAAGCGCAAAATCAAAAAAGGCGAAAAGGTATCGCCGCATAACGTCACGTACGTAGCGCTTGGTGCGGCTTTATTGTGGTTTGGCTGGTTTGGCTTTAACGGTGGTAGCGCCCTGGGATCTAATGGGTTGGCCGCGGTGGCCTTTGTCAATACGGATATTGCCGCCTCATTGGCGATGATTACTTGGATGATCATTGATTGGATTCATAATGGGAAGCCAAGCATGGTCGGCGCAATGACTGGAGCTGTCGCAGGACTGGTAACGATTACCCCGGCCGCTGGTTTTGTTCAACCCTGGGCAGCAGCTGCGATCGGTATCATTTGTGCCTTTGTCTGCTATGGTGCGATCATGTTGCGCGGACGCATGGGCTGGGATGATGCCTTGGATGTCTGGGGCGTTCATGGTGTGGGTGGCGCGCTCGGCACCATCTTGGTCGGTTTATTTGCGGCGGCCGCCGTGAACAAAGTCAGCGGATTGATCGAAGGTAATGTTCATCAGTTTCTCATCCAATTGTTGGGAGCAGGCATTGCCATCGTGTATACTTTTGTGCTGACTTATGTTTTGTTGTGGGTGGTAAATCTGATCACGCCTGTGCGAGTGTCTGAGAAGATTGAAGTCGCGGGATTGGATGAAGGGCTTTTTGGCGAAGAGGCTTATGTAGAGTAGATCGAAGAATGATTGATTGATGTTACGTACCGTCCCGAAGGTTTGCCTAAAAACCAGGCTCGAATTACGGCAGCCTTCGGGACGTTTTGCGTAAGGCGATTTGTTATTTTTATTGATTCGTCGGTTCTCTGGGGTTCAGCTCCAACAATTCGCCACTTGTCTCTTTCTCATCCCTATACTACAATCAACTTAAGGTAGTCTTTAGATTATGGCTGAAGAAGCTCCTCAAGAATCTCCACAAGAACCTGCCCAAGACACCATGTTCCAGGATGCGGTCAACGCCTTGCGCGAGGGCAATAAAGCCCTCGCCAAGGATGTTCTCACGCGCCTGTTGAAAACGGATCAAAACAACGCCACCTATTGGGTCTGGATGAGTGCTGCGGTGGAGACGTATAAGGAGCGTGTCTACTGCCTGCAAACTGCGCTCAGATTCGACCCTGAAAACGTATCTGCAAAACGCGGCCTTACTCTGCTTGGCGCCATTCCACCGGATGAGAATGTTCAGCCGTTTTCTCTCAATCATCCGCGTGCATGGGAGGAAAAGCTCCTGCTCGCGCACGAACAGCCTCAATCAAAGAACACATCCCGGCCTTTGGCGCGGCTGGCGGCTATCATTATTGTCGGCGTGATTGTTGTGGGGCTGGCGATTGGCGGCCTGATGTTGCCGCGTCACAATGCCAATCCGTTCTTTCGCATATTCGATACGAATACGCCCGGCGCTTCGCCCACTTTTACGCTCACCCCCACCTTTGTCAATCAAACATTACAAGGGGTGACATCCACTCCTGGCCCCAATTCGCTGGCAGCGGCCTTGGGCGTTTCGTATACGGCAACTCCCTTGTACGTCAACACCCCGCGTGCGCCGCAGTCGGCGGATCAATATAACGTTGCGCTCGCTGCGTATCAAAAAGGGGATTGGGTCACCTTCATTTCCGCCATGCAGCAAGTCGAAGTGCTCGAACCGGCCGCGCCCGATATTCCCTACGATATCGGCGAAGCGTACCGCTTCCAGGGCGACTATAAGGACGCGCTGGATGCCTATACGGTATCGCTTCACCTCGATCAGAATTTTGCCCCGGCCCATCTTGGGATGGCGCGCCTTGATTTGCTTCGGGATCCCAACACCGATGTCACCTCATTGTTAAACCTGGCGATTCAGAATGATCCCAATTATGGCGAGGCCTATCTCGAGCGCGCCGATTATTATCTCAATCATAACCTGCCCGGCCTGGCTCTCAGCGATCTCGACGCGGCCCTCAAGCGCATGCCTGATTCCGCCCTGGTTCAATTGGGGTATGCCCGCGCCTATCTGGCGCAGGGAAACACGGCTAAGGGGCTGTCCGCCGCACAGCAGGCGAATCAAATTGACCTGACCCTTCTTCCGGCCTACCTTGTTCTTGGTCAGGCCTATGTTGCGAATGCTCAATGTTCGGATGCGGTCAAGCCTCTCGAAACGTACATAACCTATGGTCCGAATGACGGCAGTGCCTATGTGTTGCTGGGACAATGCTATGAGGCGACCGGCGCTTATCAGGATGCGATTACTGCGACCACGAAAGCCCTGTCGCTCGATTTCACCCTGAGGCAGGCCTATCTCTATCGCGGCCTCTCGTATTTGGAATTGAATAATATCAACTCGGCGGATACCGATATCCGGAAGGCCCTTGAATATTTTCCGAATTCATTCGATGCCAATCTTGCATTAATGCGCCTCTCCTATCTGGAGGGACATTATGGGGATGCCTTCCTGCACATTGGCTCGACCGAGGCGCTCGCCCAAACGGATCAGCAAAAGGCTCTGGTGCTTTATTGGACCGGATTGATTCAGGAAAAGCGCAGCGATACGAAGGATGCAGTTACTGCCTGGCAGTCTCTGCTTGCCATGCCCGCCGGTGTGATGACCTCCCAAATGTACAGCGACGCGACCAAACATTTGGCCGCACTGGCAACTGGTACGCCTACGCCCACAACTTCTGGGACCGCTGGAACTCTGACTCCAACGTTGACGGCCACGCCGACCTTGACCTCAACGCCAACTCCGACTTCAACGAATAAGCCTTGATCAATTGATGGTTTACCCAAACCTTCGGCACACTGCGGTCTGTCGGTTTTAACTTAAGTGCCGTGCGCGGATGCGCTTGATTTCATCGCTCAATTGATCGTACAACTCTGTCTTCGACACTTGGTTAATGACGAAACCAAGGAATTCAATGCTTTTCCCTTGCAGATTTAATTCAATACCGTAATGCCATTGATCGGCTGAATTGATTAAGTTTGCCCATTCCCCATATTTGCTTTTCACCCATGATATTGCTGCATCCTTTGAACCCGCAGACTTGCGCATTACGGTGCAGAGGATTCTGCATAAGTTCAAAATGAAATAAGATTCGTTATGGCTGTCCCTGAACCATTCTTGGCTCGTGGCCTTGGGTTCCCATTCCGTGAACAAGTCTCGGATGCACGCCTTTTGAACCTCCTCAATCTCAACGGGACTGGTCAATTCTCTAAAATCCGGTCCAGCCAGGGGAATGGCGTGATGGTATAGTAGATAATTGTTGATGATCCATTCGTTTCCATAAGGCGCTTCTTCGTAAAGGATCCCTTCGCCGCCCCAATACCATGGTCGCGGTTCCTTGGGCGGGAAGATGTTTGTCAGCATCTCGATGGGCGTATAGGAACATTCCAGCCGTTTGGCCCATTGGGTGAATTTTGTCTCGATTTCCTTGTGAAAGTTCTTAATCGCTTCAAGTTCGGTGGGGTTGATCGGTTTTTTCAACATCACAGTAAGGTCAATATCGCTTCTGTCGTAATGGAATGCTCCATAGGAAAGCGAACCCGTCAAATAAATACCGGCCAGGTTTTCTTTAAGAATAAGTGTCGCCCCGCATGTAAAGAACTTTAAAATCTCATTTACGTCCTGATACGGTGTGATTGCGTCCAGATTGGATTTGTTCTTATCTCCCATACTTCTTCCGGTCTTCATCGCATGGACATAACGCACGCAGATAGTGCCAATTATAAATTCCATAGTCGTGGCCATCCTCCCAGACGATGGTCAGTGCATAGGAGCCGACTGCTTTAACGTTGTTAATGTGCGTCATGGGCGAATCTTCCAGTTGGACCTCGAATACTTTCGCATCCGGCTCGGAAGTCATGTTCTCATGTCCGCCTCGGCAGGAGGCGCACGGACAGGCTGCGCGCAATAATCCAAAAGGATAAACGCTGGCGTGCCCGTCATCCCAGTTAATGGTGAACTCGCGCGTCTTTTTATTGGCGGTAATATTGGTTGGTTTTTCAGTCATATTTCTCTCTTAAGAAAACTCTTTGTCTTCTCTGTGTGCTCTGTGGTGAAATGGATTAAGGCGAAGGCACCACGGCCAGAAAATTCGCGGCAGCCCAGCCCGCACGCGTGCTATCGTATGGCGCGACCAGATACCACCAGGTGTATCCGTCCGCTTGCTGCGGGCCGTTTTTCACCAGGAACGTCTCGGACTCCTCGCCGCGAAAAACCGTATCGCTGTTGAGGCCGGGTGCGGAGCGGATTCGCAAACCGTCCGTGCCGGTGCCGCTGATTTGAACATACGCGTTGATTGCGATTTGATTCGGCTGTGCGGTCAGCGACGCGGCCAGGTTGGGATCGATGGTGGGCGTGCTGATTTTGAGGGTGGCAGTTGGCAGGGGAATGACGGTCAGGTCGGCAGCCACAAATCCTGTGGTCGAGGCCGGGTGCGGGTGTGACCATTGAATTCCAATCCACGTGGCGATCAGCAAAAAACCCGCGCAGGCAAATGCTCCGATGACCGTCCAAAGGTTAAACAGGCTTTTTGAGTTCATGGCAGCAGAAAAAATCCAAGCCCAAGGATTAAGTAAACAGCCAGCAGGCCTGCGCCCTCCAGCCACGTTGATTCGCCGTCGGACGAGACCAGCGCGGATACGACCACCGCGGTCAGCACAGCCAGCAGCTCGAAGCGGTTGAAGATGAGCTGTAGGGGGTGACCGAGCAGGATGCTGATGAAGACCAGCAGCGGCGCCACAAATAACGCAATTTGCAGGCTGGATGAAGTGGCCACCTCGACGCTCAAGTCCATTTTGTTTTTGAGCGCTAACTGCACCGATACAAGATGCTCGGCCACGTTGCCGATGATCGGCACCAGAATGATGCCGATGAAGAATTCCGAAACGCCCAGGCTGGCGATCACGGCCCTCGTCGCGTCCACCAGCGTTTCACTCAACCAAACCACGCCCAGGGTCGTAATCAATAGGATCAAAATGGCCTGGCTTGCTGTCCATTCGGGCAGATCGTTCTTCGTTAACTGATGCGAGAGCGGACTTTCTTTTGCGTTCGACGCTTCCAGCAGGCCGAGACCATATAACACCACCATGATGATTGCTACGCCGATGCTTAACGCCTCGACTTTTGGATCGCCTATCGTTCCGATGGCCTGGCTCCATGCGGATGGGATGATCAAGGCGACTACCGCCAGTACCAGCAGGATCGCATTGCGGCTGGCATTGCGTTTGTTGAACTTTTGTGTACCATGACGAAGTCCACCCGTCAACATGGCGAAACCGAGCACGAGCAAAAGGTTGCCGATGATCGAACCGGTGATGGAGGCTTTGACCAATTCAAGGAAACCTGCCCTGACTGCGGTAATGGTGATGATCAATTCCGCCGCATTGCCGAAAGTTGCATTCAACAGCGCGCCCAGGCGCGGGTTGGTGTAAGCAGCGAGGTCTTCCGTCGCCTCGCCGATATAGGCGGCCAATGGAATGATCCCCAACGCCGCGCAGATAAAGATCGCGACGGGATGCCAGTGCAAAACCTGCCCCGCCAGGGTTAGGGGCAGGGCCGCCAGCAAAAGGCTCCACGGATTTCCTGCGATGAATTTGATGATGCGTTTCATTCTCGATGTTCCTTGGGTAATTCTAATCCTTCTTTGCACAAAGTATGTAAGCGCGGAGTGCGAAATCTTCGCGAAAGCATCCCCGAAGGGTGACCAGATTTCGCTTGAAGTCAAGAGATTCCAGACTTAAAACTATCAACCTTTGAGCGCACCCCTATTCACCACTTACCGATTACCTGCCTCCATCCCTGATATAATTCCCTCAATGCCTCCAATCGGCGAAGGTCACCTGCTTCTCAATCGCTATCAACTGCTGGAGCACTTTGGCTCCGGCGGCATGGCCAGGGTTTTTCGTGCCCGTGATCAAATGCTTGATCGTTATGTGGCGATCAAGATTTTGCGCGAAGATTATTCCAAAGACCCCGATTTCGAGGAGCAATTTCGCAACGAAGCGCGCTCGGCGGCCAATCTTTCGCACCCCAATATTGTCACCGTATATGATTTTGGCAATGACAATGACCAGCTTTTCATTGTCATGGAACTCATTCCCGGCACCGACCTGAAATCCCTGCTTCGTCAGCGCGGCCGCTTCACGGTCGAAGCAGGCATTCCCTTGATGGTGCAAGCCTGCGCCGGAATCGGTTATGCCCACCGCGCCGGCTTCGTCCATTGCGATGTCAAACCGCACAATCTGCTGGTCACGCCGGATAACCGCCTCAAAGTGACTGATTTTGGAATCGCACGTGCCATGGCCGGCATCAGTCTCGGTGAGCATACCAATGTGGTTTGGGGTTCGCCGCAATATTTCTCGCCCGAACAGGCGGCAGGTGAGTCGCCCACTCCCGCCTCGGATGTATACTCGCTGGGCGTGGTGCTTTACGAAATGTTGACGGGTACGCTCCCGTTCACGGGTTCAACCGTTGAAGAACTGGCGCGCTTGCATATGGAGGCTCACCCCATTCCGCCCAGTGAATATATTCCCGATCTGCCGCCGGCGCTCGAAGAGATCATCCTGAAGGTTTTATCGAAGGAGCCTTCCGCGCGTTATCGCACCGCCGACCAGCTTGGCCGCGTGTTGCTCAAATTTGGAACCCCCCGTGACGAGCCGGTCTCGACTCCCATGTCCACACCGGTATCCGAAGTCGCTCCGGCGGCCATTTGGGAGCAGCAGCCTGAACCTCAACCTGCCGAATCGGGGGCGCTCTCATCGCTCCTGAATATTGACTGGTGGGCGGTCGGGCTTGGCCTGCTCGCTTTGATTGCGGTGGGCGGCCTATTCCCGTTTTGGATGTGGGTGTACTTTACCTATAACCCCCCTCTGAAGTAGTATAGTATCAAGTCAGGAACTTTGTACACCGTTTTCCCAATGAACAAATATCTCATTGCTCCATCCATTCTCTCGGCGGATTTTCTTCGATTGGAGGAATCTCTTGCCGCCTGTGAAGCTGCGGGCGCCGATTGGATTCACGTGGATGTAATGGATGGAAATTTTGTCCCGAATATCACCATGGGACCGTTCCTGGTGGGGACCTTCAAACGCGCCACTCGCTTGCCGCTCGATGTTCATTTGATGATCCAACAGCCGGAACGTTATCTCGAAGCTTTTGCAAAAGCGGGCGCTTCGCATCTCACGGTGCATGTCGAGACTTGTCCGCGTTTGCCCGAGACGCTGGAGCAAATCAAGTCTCTGGGTTGTTTGGCCGGGGTAACGTTGAAGCCCGCCACCCCTGTTTCAACGATTGAATCGGTCTTGCCTTTTGCCGATTTGGTGCTTGTGTTGAGTGTCAATCCCGGTTTTTCGGGACAGGCCTTTATGCCGGAGACCGTTTCGAAGGTCGCCCAGATTCGCAAAAAGCTGGATGAGATTCATTCCTGCGCTTATCTCGAAGTGGATGGCGGCATTTCGGCAGACACCCTGCCCGTCATGAAGAATGCCGGCGCCGATGCGTTTGTCTCCGCCACCGCCGTATTCAAACATCCCGAAGGGATTGAAGCCGGGGTCAATGCCTTAAGAGCGTTGTTGCAATAAATTCCATGGATGTGGGCCGATCCATGCTTTGGCTTGCTCCTTTTTTATTTGGAGCCATGACCCTACCTTAAACAAAAATCACGGCTCGAAACCCGCCGTGACCTTTGTTCGGAAAGAAAGCTTTATGCCGCTGATTTGCCGAGCGCTTTGATGCACTTGGTGCACAGCACTTTTTTGACCTTATGACCACTCACCAGCAGCGTCACTTTTTGCAAATTGGGCTTAAAATCCCGGTTGGTGGCGTGTTGAGAGAACGAGCGGCTATGCCCAAAAGTCGTTGTCTTGCCGCAGTTTGCACATTTAGCCATCGTACACGATCCTTTCTTGCAATAATTCCAAATCTCTTCCCTGCCTTTTTGGCAGGCAGGGCATTATACCACAAAAGTGGAGCAGGGTTCAACCAAATTTGCCTGCAAGAAAAGCAATTCGTTAATTCGTTTCGGGTGTTATCACAAGAGGCAGTAAAATAGAGCCAGAGGAACCTATGGGCGAAGAAACTACATCTCTGGGCGGGATCCATATCTCTCCCAACGCGGTTGCGGCGATTGTTTATCATGCCACGCTTCAGTCTTATGGCGTGGTTGGACTCGCGCCAAAGAATCTGGCGGAGGGGCTGGCGCAGACCATCGCGCACGAACCGGCGCACGGCGTCTCTGTGCGATATGACGGTGTGAATATAGATATTGATATCTATATCATTGTCGAATACGGCACGCGCATCACCTCTGTGGCGGAAAGCGTTGCCAATACGGTCAAGTTCCATGTGGAAAAGGCATTAGGCATGCCTGTTCACGAAATTAACGTTCACGTGGCGGGGTTGCGCGTGAGCAATAACGATTAGGAAAATATGCTTAATGGGCATTGATACGATTCGCCTCGAGAAATTGCGCGGCAAACCCTTGGACGGTCAGGCTGTCAAGCGCCTGATTGAATCCGCATTGTTGTGGCTTAAGATCAATCAGCAGACCGTCAATGCCTTGAACGTGTTTCCCGTCCCGGATGGTGATACGGGTACGAACATGATGCTCACCATGACCTCTGCCTGGAACGAGATCAAGGATTCAGGCGAGAAACATGCCGGGAAAATGATCGCCATGGTTGCCAAGGGCGCCCTGATGGGTGCGCGCGGTAATTCGGGCGTGATCCTTTCGCAGTTGTGGCGCGGCTTTGCACGCGCGACCCAGGATTCGGCGGTGATTGATGGGGATGCTTTCGTGCGTGGGCTTTCGGAAGCGCGCGATACGGCTTATAAGGGCGTGGTCAGGCCGGTGGAAGGCACCATTCTGACGGTCGCAAAAGATACGGCCTCCGCTGCGGAGGCGGCGCTGGCTGAAACTCAGGATCCGATTGAAATTCTGGCTCGCAGCGTTCTGGCTGCGGATGCCTCCGTAAATCGCACCCCGGAATTGCTCCCCATTCTCAAGCAGGCCGGCGTGGTCGACTCGGGCGGCAAAGGCTTGTTCTTTATCTTTGAAGGAATGTTGCGATATCTTTATGGTGAGCCGCTCGACACGCCTCTGGCGACCGTTCGGCCGCTATCTTCGTTGAACCTCGAGGAAGCCATGCATGAGGTGGAAGAAGGCCAGGATTACGAAGTCGTGGTGGATTTTTTCCCGGGCCAGCACTTTGAACTGCAGAAATTTTGTGGCAGGCTCGAGCAGATGGGCACCTCCATCCAGGTGGGCGAAGGCGAAGGCATGTATCGCATGCACATCCATGTGCCGCTCGATAAGCGCTATGAACCCATAGATTACATCATGGGCATTGGGACCATTACCAAGGTTGCCATGGAAAACCTCACCGCCCAAATGGAGGCTGTGGAGGGGCGGGGCCGGGATTCCAAGATCGAGCTTAAAAAGATCGAGCCGAATCAAATCGCGGTGGTGACGGTTTCGCCCGGCGCGGGACTCGGCCGCATCTTTGCCAGTTTGGGCGTGGCGGCCATCGTCAACGGCGGGCAGACCATGAATCCCTCCACGCAGGAAATCTTGGCAGCTTTTGAAAACCTGCCAACGGACCGCATCATTATTCTTCCCAATAATAAGAACATCATCCTCGCTGCCAACCAGGCCAGGGATGTGACCGTGAAAAAAGTGGCGGTTGTGCCGAGCAGGACGGTTCCGCAGGGCCTGGCAGCCATGCTTGCACATAACCCGGATGGCGACCTGGATTCCGTTTCCGAGAAGATGACCAGGGCCTTGAGCGAGGTCCAGACCGGTGAGATCACGCTTGCGACGCGTTCCGTGGAAATGGACGGCGTGAATGTTAAAGAAGGTGAGGTCATTGCGCTGTTGGATGGCAGGCTGGTGGCTTCTGCCGGATCCATCGAAGAGGGCGTCATGGGTTTCCTCGAAAAAGCCGGAGCGGCTGACCATGAACTCATTACACTTTATTACGGCGAAGACTTCAGCCAGGGCGATGCCAACCGCATTGTGGATCTGGTTCGAGCCGCCTATCCATCCCAGGAAATTGAATTGCAGGATGGCGGCCAGCCGCATTATCAGTTTATTATTTCAGTCGAATAATGTCTTTACGAGGGCGTCTCCGCCCTCGTAAAGACATACTTGTCGTATGAAACTTGGTATCGTCACCGATTCCACTTGTGATCTTCCGGTATATTTTATAGAGCAGTATCAGATTGAAGTGGTGCCTTCCATTTTGATCCTCGAGGGAAAAGAGGTCGCGGATGGCATTGGTATTTCGCGCGACGAATTCTATAGACGCTTACCTGATTTCAAAATCCATCCAACGACCGCCGTGCCTTCAATCGGCGAATTTGCGAACCGCTATCAAAAGTTGTTGGATGCCGGTTGCGATCATGTGATTTCCATCCATGCCGCCGGGCCGTTGACTTCAATGGTCAGCGCCGCCCAGCAGGCGGCGCACGAGTTTTCGAATCGCGTAACCGTGGTGGATGGCTTGTCGCTTTCACTCGGATTGGGTTTTCAAGTATTGGCTGCCGCAGGATCAGCGGAAAGTGGACTCGAAGCCGCCCTAGCCGCTGTCGAATCAACCCGCAGGCGTTTGCGCCTCTTTGCCGCATTGGACACACTGGAGTACGTCCGCCGGAGTGGACGTGTGCCCGCTGCGATTACCCTGTTGGGAAGCCTCTTGAGCATCAAGCCGATCATCGAATTGGCGGATGGCGAAGTTAAAGCCATGAGCGCGGTGCGGACGACGAAACAGGCCAACGCCCGCATGCTGTCTTTCATGCGGCAGGTCGGAAGCCTCGAGCGGCTTGCCATCTTGCACACCGGTGCGGAAGCGCGCGCCCGCGAATTCCTGGATCAATTAATGAATGAGATGAACCGCTCCCTGCCGCGCGATATTTTGATGGTCAATGTGACCACCGTCATCGGTACGCATGTCGGGCCGAATGGGTTGGGCTTTGCGGCGGTAAGGAAGTAAAAATTGTAAACGGGGTAAGCCGAACTCTATACTACAACATGAACCGGTGATGCGGGCAATTCTGTATTAATCATGACTCCAGTGCAATTGGACTTTTGACAAAAGTAGCAAAAGAAAGTGGAACTGTGTACAATCGTAGTCTGTGAAAACAAAACAACTGACACAGTTCCGGCAAGAAGTGTACCAGAATTTTAGTAACTGTAAACGAACCGATATGCTGATGGATTTGGTGGATGCACTCAGCAGCAATACCACCGCCAGGAGCGTGGTGGAATTGAGTCTGAACCCACATTTTCGGCGGCACTACACGGCGCTGAACAAGGCCGTGACGGTCAATGCCCTGAAGGATCAGCAACTGGCAGACTTGGCTTGCCAGACCATAGGTGTGCCGATCAAGCGGAAGTTCCATTTACTGGGTACGGATGTCACCTCGAACCCACGGCCCTTTGCGGACACCTTGCCTGATCGA
>PMLN01000312.1 GCA_003158885.1 Anaerolineae bacterium | reverse complement strand
TCCGGTCGGGTTTGCCATTGCGATCCCGGATGTCAATTCACTGCTCAAAGGACTGAACGGTTCGCTCCTGCCTTTTGGCTGGTTCAAACTTCTAACGGGGATTCCGCGCTTGAAACGTTATCGCATGTTTGCCCTCGGGGTGATCCCCGAATACCAGGGCAAGGCCGTGGACAGCCTGCTCTACCGCGCCTTATATGAATCACTTTACACGTCCGAAACCTGGATGGAAATCAACTACGTGCTGGAAGATAACTGGCCGATGATCAACGCCATCAAGAAACTGGGAGCGATTCCCCTGCGGCGCTATCGGGTTTATGAAATGGAGGTTTGACGCTGCCCTTATGAAAGCTTTTCCAAATCAGCGTATCCCCCTATGATAAGATAACGAACGTTATGCTCTTTCAGCAACCTCAAGAACTCTTTGAAGTCGGACGATAGCGTCAGAGCCATAATTGATTCTCCGCAAAAGTTCCATGTATTGCAAGCGTTCAACTGGTGTCCGTGAAAGCCAATACACCTTATCTTGCCGGTCAGCTTCCTCGAAAGAAGATACTACCGCAAACACTTTCCTGTCCAGCCGGGGAAATTGATTCTCGTCCACGCCTTAAGTATAGCATAAGCTCATCCTTTCCTTCGGAGTTGTCCAAGAAAGGGAAGTTCTTGTTTGTTTTTAATATCGCCCCCTCTCCACCTTCACTTCAGGATTCGGCAAATCATCCTCCCGTGCAGGAAAAACCTGCACCGCGCAGGCCTTGAACTCGGGAATCAGGGCTTGCGGGTCGAGGGCATCATTGGTCAACAAGTTACCGGCGGCTTCCGCAAAATGCCACGGAATAAAGATCACACCGATGGCCGCCTTTCCCGTTACGGTGGCGCGCATCACCACTTCCCCGCGCCGCGTCTGCAAGCGCACTGAGTCACCATTGCGGATGCCGTGGATTTCCGCATCGGCGGGATGGATTTCGACGCGTGCTTCAGGATAGATCTCATTCAAGGCGGAGTGGCGCGTCATCGTGCCGCCGTGCCAGTGTTCCAGCAATCGTCCGGTGGTCAGGATGAAGGGGTATTCATCATCGGGTTGCTCTTTTAGCGGAACATTTTCTGCATCAGATAATTATCTTCATTGGTGGCCTTGGCGCAGCAGTACACCGCCATGGCGTCCGGGCCAGCGCGCCGGTAGATGCGCAGGAGGTTATCCGTCACGATATTAAGGGCGGTATCCCAATCGGTCTCGACCCAATCCCAGGGATCAGAGATTAGATGATTAGAGGCTAGATGAGAAGAGTGTGGAGCATCGTTATTACTAATCCCAAATCTCTGCTCTCTATTCTCTGGCTTAGGTTTTCCCTCCAACAGATATCTTCTTACCAAGGGCGTAGTTATGCGGCTGGGATGATAGATGTAATCGTAACCAAAGCGCCCTTTAACGCACAAATTGCCGTGATTGACGGGCGAGTCAAACGGCGATGTGACCTTGTAAATGAAATCATCCTTGACGTGTAATTCGAGCGTGCATCCCACCCCGCAATATGGACACGTGGTCGAAACCACGCGGTCTTCCGTCACCCGGCTTGGGTTAAGCTGAACCTCAGCCCTGCTTACCGCAGGATCTTCGATAACCATAAAGACACCTCCAAACGCTCACCGAGTTCATCCATAAACTTTTCCGATCACGCAGAACAATCTGTGGATAAAAATCCTTACCTATAAAAAATGCCCCACGCATGAGTCTGCGAGGGGCATTCACACGACCCAATAATTATACTCTTTCAATCCGGACGGCGGCGACCTTGTATTCGGGAATCTTGGCAACGGGGTCGACCGCGTCATTAGTCAACGCATTGGCAGGGATCTCGGCAAAGTGGAAGTTCATGAAAACCATGCCGCGCGGTAATTTATCCGTGAGGCGGGCCTTGCCGGTGGCTTCACCGCGGCGTGAGGAAACACGGATCAGATCGCCTGTGGCAATATCCAGCCCCTGGCCGTCATCCGTATTGATTTGGATCTCACCCTCCGGAACAACCCAGTTCAGTCCGATGGAGCGGCGGCTCATCGTGCCGCCATGCCAATGCTGGAGGACGCGTCCGGTATTCAGCACGAACGGATATTCATCGTCCGGATTCTCGGCCGGTTCGCGGAAGATCAAGGGCGTGAAGCGTCCCAAGCCGCGGGTGAATTTCTCCTTGTGCATGATCGGCGTGCCGGGATGCTCAGGCGTCGGGCACGGCCATTGAATCCCGCCGCGCTCAAGACGTCCGTAAGTGATGCCGCTCATGGTGGGGGTCAGAATTGCAATTTCATCCCATACCGCAGAGGCACCCGTATAGTTCCAATCCGTCACGGTATGGATCACATCCGAAGAAGCGCTTCCGTTCGAGCGGCTCAAGCGTTTTCCCAAATCGCAGATGATATCCAGATCACGGCGCGCCTCACCTATGATGGGAAGCGCGGGGCGGACGAGCTGGATACGCCGCTCGGTGTTCGTGAACGTGCCTTCCTTTTCCGCAAAACTCACAGCAGGCAAAACCACATCCGCCAGCTGCGCGGTCTCGTTCAGGAAGATATCCTGCACCACCAGGAACTCGATGGCGCGCAGGGCTGCCTCGACATGGTTCATATTCGGGTCGGAGAGGAAAGGATTTTCGCCCATGACATAAAGCGCCTTGAGGGTTCCATGCAGCGCACCGTTCATCAACTCGGTAACGGTCAAGCCCGGTTTGGCCGGAATCTTTACGGAGGATCCCCAGGCTGTTTCAAACTTGGTGCGGATGGCTTCATCCGTAACCGATTGGTAGGCAGTAAGCACATTCGGAAGCCCACCCATATCACAGGCGCCCTGCACGTTGTTCTGTCCGCGCAACGGATTAACGCCGGTGCCGGGCCGCCCGAAATTTCCGGTGAGCAGGGCCAGATTTGCCAGGGCCTGAACATTATCCGTGCCGTGCGTTGACTGCGTAATGCCCATCGCCCAAAAGATGGCGGCGCTTCCGGCGCGGCCATATACCTGTGCGGCCTCAATCAGCATTCCGGCGGGAATGCCCGTGATATCCTCCGCCCATTGCGGCGTGCAATCTTTGACTGCTTCCGCCAGCGCATCGAAGTTTTCCGTGCGCGCGGCGATAAATTCCTTCTTCGCCAAACCTTCGGCGATGATAACGTGCACCATGGCATTGAGCAGGGCAATGTCCGTGCCTGAACGCGGCCTTAAATGAATGGCCGCAAAATCCGCCAGCTCAATTTCGCGCGGATCGATCAAAATCAATTGTGCGCCGCGCTGACGAACGGCTTTCTTCATCTCAAGGCTGATGACCGGATGCGCCTCGGTGGTGTTGCTGCCCGTGACAAGCAGAACATCGGCCAGGTGAATATCGCCGATGGAATTGGTCATTGCGCCCGAACCCAGCGTGGTTGCCAGACCGGCAACGGAACTGGAGTGTCAGAGCCGCGCGCAGTGATCGATGTTGTTCGTGCCGATCAGCCCGCGCGCCACCTTTTGCATGAGATAGTTTTCCTCGTTCGTGCATTTGGCCGAAACCAAAAAGCCAATCGAATCAGGGCCATATTTCTCGCGGATTTCAAGCAGGCGATCGGCGACATGCCCCATGGCCTCGTCCCACTTGGCCGGTACCAATCTTTCACCCTGCCGCATCAATGGCTGCGTCAAACGATCCTTCGAATGGATGAAATCATAGCCAAAGCGTCCCTTCACGCACAGATTTCCGTGATTGGACGGGGAATCGAAAGGAGATGTGACTTTGTAAACCAAATCATCCTTGATATGCAAATGTAAATTACATCCCACGCCGCAATAGGGACAGGTAGTGGCAACGATGCGATCGGGTTTGATCATTATGGTTCTCCGGACCTATCCCCTACCCCTTCCCGAAACAGGAAGGGGAACAGAGGATTGGCAAGCAATAAGAATTTTTTCCAAAACGGCAGGCAAGCCTTTCATTACTTCACCATTTGTAAACCGAAAAATCTAAAAACCACGCGGATTTCGAGTAAACGATCCGCGTCTTCCTGCCTGCTCATTTAATGGCCTTTAGAATCGATCTTCTATAAAGAAAATCTTCGAATATAAGAACGTACATTAATGTGATTACAATTGCAGCATACAGGAACTGATCGGGAAGGAATAAATAAAAGACTATGGGGATTAATAACAAATATACCGGCGCCATCCAAAAAAGAATTTTATAAATTGAGATCAATCTCGAGTCTGTGCGGATATAAATCTGTTGTTTTTCTTCTGGCGAGCGCAAAATATACTCTATTAATTTCTTCCTCAATAAATGTTTGAGAATGTTCAAGATCAAACCGATACCAAACAATCCAACCAGTATTATAAAAATGATTGTAAAGAACGTCGTAAAGGAGTGATTCATATCAATTTTCATTACATGCCAAATATCATAAAACGGCTATTCCTTCCTATTTCTTTTCCTTCTACCAGTATTCATCACACTGATCTCAGCCGGGCTGATCCCCTGCTCCAGCAAGTATTCGCGCTTGGGCTTAAGCGCACCGGTCGGACAGACGCCCACGCATTGCCCACATAAAACGCAGGTTGTCTCAGGGATGGATTTATCGAAGAAGGTGCCGATCTGGGTTTCAAAACCGCGGCCATTGAAGTTAATGGCATTTACATATTGCGCATCGTCAGCGCAGACCTGCACACAGCGCCAGCACAACAGGCATTTGGAATAATCGCGGATGTACATCGGGTTGTCATCCTTGATCTCCGACTCGCGCCGTTCGGCTTCCGGGAAGCGGCCGGCGCTGGCGCCATATTCCTTCATCATGGTCAGAATGGCAGGCGCCTCGGACAAATCCATGGTGGAGGCCAGCATTTCCAGTATCGTTCGGCGGGCGCGCAGCACGCGTTCGCTGCGGGTCTGAACCTTCATATCCTGCGCAGCCTTGACGATACAGGCGGGTTGAAGCAACCTCTGCCCCTCCACTTCGACCACACAAATCCTGCACAAGGCATTGGAGGTGGTCGCCTGGTGCCAGCAAATGGTGGGAATATCCACGCCGATCTGCTGGGCGGCATTCAACAAGGTTGTACCCGGTTCCACTGATACCGGCTGTCCGTCAATCGTTAAAGAAACTGAATCTGCCATAATGCCTCACCGCTAACGTTTGGATGCCGTCTTGCGAGACGATTTCTTCTTCACAACGGTCTTCCCGCTTTTCACTCTGACCGCTTTTTTCACAGCCTTCGGCTTGGCCTTTTTCGCTTTTGTCTTTACCGTTGACGTTTTACGTTTTACGGATTGCGTTTTACGTTTTACGCTTTTCTTCTTTACCACTTGTGTTTTGCGTTTTACACTTTTCACTTCCGCTTTCACATTTTTCGTTTTACGTTTTTCGTTTTTCTTTTTACTCCCTACCTGACCTTCATCCTTCATCCTTCCGCCTTCATCCTTAAAAAGTTCCGGCCACAACTTGACCGCCGACAGCACCGCGCTCGCCGCCGTCTGACCCAGGCCGCACAGGCTGGCGTCCATCATCGTCCAGCCGACATCTTGCAAACACTCAAGATCGCCCGCCTGCATTTTCCCGGACGCGATGCGGTTCAGGATTTCCATCTGGCGCTGTGTGCCCATCTGGCAGGGATAGCATTTGCCGCACGATTCATGTGCGAAGAAATGACCCAGGCGCGCCAGCGAGTCGCGTAGATCGCGCCTCTCGTCGAAGACCATCACCACGCCGGAGCCTAAAGGCAGGCCTGCCGCGCGCAGGTCCTCAAAGGTTAATTTCACATCAAGGTGCGCCGGGGTCGCAAAGGCGCCTGCCGCACCGCCGAAGAGGACCGCCTGCATTTTCTTTTGATTCGCGACGCCGCCCGCCATATCCAAGAGGTCGCGCAGGGTCACGCCAAACGGCACTTCATACACGCCGGGTTGGGTCACATCACCGGAGACACAGAACAATTTCGACCCGGGGGATTTTTCGGTGCCTATCTTGCGATATTCAGCGGAGCCTTTGGAAATGATCAAGGGCACATCGCAGAGCGTCTCCACATTGTTGATGACCGTCGGCTTGCCGAAGACGCCGAAGGTCGTCGGGAAAGGCGGCTTCACACGCGGAAAGCCGCGCTTCCCTTCGATGGATTCAAACAGCGCAGTCTCCTCGCCGCAAATATAGGCGCCCGCGCCAAGTCGGATTTCGATATCAAAATCTTCATTCAAATAACCGGCCTGGCGTGCTTCGCTCAGCGCGTTTTCCAGCGCCGGCAGGACATACGGATACTCGCCGCGCACATAAATAATGCCTTTGGACGCGCCGATGGCATAGGCTGCAATGGCCATGCCTTCGATCACACGATGAGGATCATCCAAGAGGAGCACGCGATCCTTGAAGGTGCCCGGCTCGGACTCATCCGCATTGCAGACCACATACTTGGGCGAGCCAGAGGCCTTGGATGTTCCTTCCCATTTGATACCGGTTGGGAAGGCCGCCCCGCCGCGTCCCACCAGGCCGGAGGACTTGACCTCGTTGATCACCTCTTCAGGCTTCATCTGACGGGCTTTTTTCAACGCAATATACTCGCCATATTGCGCCAGCGAAGTTGTCCCGGAGCCGCAATTGGCAGTCAACAGGCGCATTTGACCGTAGACCATAGACTGCGGACGGTCGCTTTCAGAGGAGCCATCCCCCACTGTCCATCGTCCACCATCCATCGTCCACACTGCGGGAGCTTGTTCGCAAAGCCCAAGGCAGGGACTGGCTTCAATCGTGACGCGCCCATCCGGCGTTGTTTCGCCCACTTTAATTCCATGATGCGAGCAAAGATGATTCAACAGTCCATCCGCATCCTTGAGTGCGCAGGCTTGATCTGTGCAGACGCGAATGAAGCGCTTCCCAACCGGTTCGTTATAGAAGAGCGTGTAGAACTCGATGACGCCGTGCACATCCGCAAGGGGAATATGCAGAGATTTGGCAATTTCGGCGGCTACCGGTTCGGAGATCCACCCATTAATCTTTTGGGCCGCGTGCAGGGCCGGCAGCAGCCCAGAGCGACCCAAAGGGAGATAAGGCTCGATTGCAGATTGAATTGAGACAAGGCTTGCACTGAGCGAAGGCGAAGTGTCAATGTCGGACATGAAAACTCCAATTCCGAGAGTATAGACCCAATTATTTTTTATGACAAGCGAAAAATGTCACCGCGAAAAGCGGAATCTTTTTCAGTAAAAGATATTCGCAATTTATTTTGCTTCAGCATCTTGAAATAGTTGTTGGGCTATTAAGTACCAAGACAAATAAGGATTTCCTTCGTTGTCCAATAAAAGTGGATATTCTCCTGATATACCTTCATCTATATACCAACTAGAATTATTGGTTGAACCCCACATTATGATAGCGTCCAATATTTTTCGGTGGTATTTTCCCTCTAGGATTTTCCCGGCTCTATAATACATCAATATTAGTTCGGCTTTTTTAGTTTCATTAGATTGAGAAATGGATTTCACATCAGCAATATCAGCCTCGGTAATGCGTAGATTTAAACCAAGCTTTGCATATTTATCAAACCAGTCCGCAAATTGTTCTGGAGTACTATTGTCTCCAACACCGTTGTGTCCCTGATAGCCGATGATATCACCTTGTTTTATCAAACCATCCGCTAATAATTGTTTTACAAATTCATAAAGCGCCTTATCTTTTAGGGGTTGCCAATCCATTCCCCAATCATTAATGATAATTGTGGCATTGGCATCGTTGTCTCTAATAGTTTTAATAACAGCTTTTGCATTCTCTAATGCATTAGGATCTCTAAGACTACCATTTTCATTGAAAAGTTCGTTAATATCCCAGAAGTTAATTGTCCCTTTGCAACGAGCTATTATTTGTTGTGTTCTACTAATTAATTCTTGTTTATCTTGAGAAGTAGCTTCATTCCCAGCATAATATAAGTGCGTTGCTCCACTAACTAAATCATATTTGTT
>PMLN01000145.1 GCA_003158885.1 Anaerolineae bacterium | reverse complement strand
GAGGGCGAGTTGGGAACCGTCAGCGGCGTGGAAGATCAGATCAAAGTCGCGGACGATGAAGCGCAATTGGCGAATCCGAAACAATCCATGGAGTTTGTCGAGCGCACCGGATTGGATATTTTTGCTCCGGCCATCGGAACCGCACACGGAGTCTATAAGACGAAGAATCCGAAAATTGATTTCGACCGTCTGGCAACCATCAATAAAATGATGAATGGCAACGGGATCAAAACGCCGCTTGTGGTTCACGGCGGTACGGGCTTGCCCGAAGATTACATCAAGAAACTGCTTGCGGCTGGCGGCGCGAAGTTCAACGTGTCCACTGAATTGAAGCACACATTGATNNCGCAAGGCTGTGATCCATTGGATGGAAATGTTGGAGTGCGTTGGTAAGGCATAAAAAACTTTTACCACAAAGATCGTCGAACACAGGGAGATTGTTTCTCCGCGAGCTTGGTGGTCTTTGTGGTGATCATAAAATAATAATGGAGTAAAACAATGGCAAAGAAAATCGAAGAGTATTACGTTCCGTGGGTAAAGGGCATTCCCATGTACATCTCAGAGCATATCGAGAAAGCCTGGCGCAATCCCGCATTGCATCGCATGATGTCGAACGAGAACCCCAATGCGCCTTCGCAAAAAGTTCTGGATGCGATGGTCAAGTATTCCAAGATGGCAAATCGCTATCCCGATCAGGGTTTGGTGGTGCGGACCAAGATCGCTGAGATCAACAAACTGGATGGGCCTCAAAACGTCATGCTCGGCAACGGCTCCAGCGAAGTGTACGATAACGTTTTCCGAATGTTCATCGCGCCGGGAGATGAGGTCATTCAGCATACACCCTGTTTCGGCATTTACGGCTTGCGCGGCAAGCTGTTAGGCGCGACCATGGTCAATGTGCCAATGGTTTATAAGGATAAATATTTGCACTATGACCCGGATTCCATCCTCAAGGCCGTGACGCCGAAGACCAAGATCATTGTGGTCGCCAATCCGAACAACCCCACCGGCAATTTCATGGATGCCAAACATTTTGTCACCATTGCAGAAACGGGAATTCCCTTTGTAATAGACGAAGCATATGTGGAATTCTCGGGTCTGGGGATGTCGCAGGTTGCGCTGACCAGGAAATATAGTAACGTGATAGTCACGCGCACGTTATCGAAGGCTTATGGTCTTGCAGGTATGCGCTTCGGGTATGCGCTGGCGGCCAAGCAGGTGATCGATCAAATTGCCGGCTCGCTTCTTCCCTGGAACGTGGGCACAATCCCGATGTGGGCGGCACTGGCGGCTTTTGAAGATACGGAGGGGCTCGCCGAGCGCGTCCACTTCAATAACAGCGCAGTGGACTTTATCACCGAATCATTGAGCGAAATTCCCGGCTTCGTGGTTTTCCCATCCAAGGCGAATTACATTCTGTTTGATTGCGGCGCGACGGGCAAGACTGGCAAGGAAGTTCTGGCCTATGCCGAAACCAAGGGCATCATCCTGCGCGGCGAAAGTCAGAAATACGGCAGCGACGGTTGGTTCCGCGTCACGATCGGCACGCAGGAAGAGAACCGCATGTTCGTGGATACAGTTCGCGAATTCTTTGGGATGAAGAAATAAAGTGAAAGAGACCTGACAGGTTTCAGGAACCTGCCAGGTCTTCATGTATCGGAGGAATCATGTCACAAATCAAAGCCGTGTTCTTCGATCAGGACGGCGTGATCATTGATACAGAACGAGACGGTCACCGCGTTTCATTCAATATGACCTTCAAGGAATTTGGCTTCACGGATGAATGGAGCGTGGAGTATTACCACGAGCTGCTCCAGATTGCGGGCGGCAAGGAACGCATGAAACATCATTGGAAGACCAGGGGCTTTTCCAAACCGCTGACCGAGGCAGAGATTGATAATCTCGTCAAAGAAATGCACAAGCGCAAGACCGCGCTGTTCGTGGAATTGATCGAAACGGGAAAACTTCCATTGAGGCCCGGCATTCACCGGTTTATGAAAGAAGCGATGGAGGCGGACTTGAAGATTGCAGTCTGCACGACAAGCAATGAACAGGCTGCCAAAGCCATCACCGGGAAGATCCTTTCGGACATCAAGTTTGATCTTGTTTTGGCAGGCGATGTGGTTCAGAAGAAGAAACCCGATCCCGAGATCTATAACCTGGCCCTGACCAAACTTGGATTAAAGCCCGATGAAGTCATTATTGTGGAAGATTCCAGGAATGGCGTGATCGCAGGTAAGGCCGCGGGCGGTAACGTGATTGTTACAACCAACGGTTACACTGAGACGGAAGATGTGAGCGCGGGGGATGTGATCGTCACCTGCCTCGGCGATGCCTCCGGCGAAAAGGGCAGGATGACAAAGGGAACTTTGCCCGGCTATGATGGAGTAGTCCACATCAAACAACTGGCGAACCTGTTCTCCAGGTAAATCAACCCAACCGATAACAAATGGACCTCCTGATAATTCAGGAGGTCCATTTGTTATCGGGACTTGCGAAGATCTAAACCAGGCAGGTCAATCCCAACTTTTGTACGATAACCATCACCAACATGGCCATGCTCCAGAACGTCGCGTCGTCTTCTTATATAGGGATCTTTAGCAACAACCAATAGGCTCCACCAGCTAAAGCCATTGTGGCAGGGATGGTCAAGATCCACGATATGAGGATGTCGTTGGCGACGCCCCAGCGGACCTGGCCCAGACGCTCGGCGGAGCCTACACCAATGATGGAGGAAGTCACCAGCTGGGTCGTACTCACGGGCAGGCCGAGCAGGGAGGAAATAATCATCAGAACCAGGGAAGAGCTTTGCGCCGAAAAACTATGTACCGGTCGGATGTTGTAGAATTTGCGGCCCAGCGTGCGGATCAAGCGCGACCCCGCCAAGAGGGTTCCCAATGCCATGCCGGCGGCGCTGACCACCACGACCCACAGCGGAACGTTGAATGCTGCAAAAGAGTTACTCCCAACGGCCAGGCTCAAAACGATTATGCCCATGGCCTTTTGGGCATCGTTCGAGCCTTGGCTGAGCGCCAGGAATACGGCGGTGAAGAGTTGACTGCGTTTGAAGAAATCGTTGATGCGCGGTGAGGCATGGCGGGTCATTTGAAAGACGAGCAGGCAGGCAAGATACCCGAAGCCGAAGCTGATCAAAGGGGTGACGAACAGCGCCACGAGCACTTTGAACAAACCCTGCATGCGCACAGCGCTGAGGCCGGCGCCCAACAGGGTCGCTCCGATCAAGCCGCCAACCAGCCCGTGGGAAGGGCTGCCGGGGAGTCCCAGGAACCATGTCAGCGCGTTCCAAGCTACGCAGCTGATCAGGGCGGCCATCAGGATGTTATATGTAATAACGCGCGTATCCACGATTTGCGCACCCACGGTTTGGGCAACGGCCACGCCGAACAGGAACGGTCCGATAAATTCCGCCGAGGCGATAATCAGCAGCGCTACGGGCGGACGGAAGGCCCGCGAGGAGACCATGGTGGCAACAATATTACTTGAGCCGTGCACTCCGTTGAGGAAATCGAAAAGGAGCGCCAGCCCAATGACAATCTGGAGTTGTAACGCCATGAGCTTACTTGCGCTTGACGACGATGTCGGCGATCACATTCGCGGCTTCATCCCCCCGGTCCGCGGCATTGCTCAAATGGCGGTAGACCTCGCGCATCTTCAGCATTTGCACCACATGACCGATGTTGTCCGGCCCGCTGAACAAATCGGCAATCGCTTCACGATAGACCTGCTCGACGCGGTTCTCCAGCGCTTTGGCGCGCTGTGCATGCTCTGTGGCCACACCGGGATGGTTCTCCAGCCGCAGCACCCCCTGCTGAATTTCATAGGCTGCGTCTTTTAGCAGCGAGGCAATGCGCTGAACGTATTTGGTTGGCTGCACATTCAGGATTTCCATCTCGTTCACAGTGCTGTAGGCATAATCGAGCACATCATCGATCGTGCGCGACAGCCTGAAGATGTCCTCGCGGTCGAACGGTGTGTTGAAGGTGTGGTTCAATTCATCAATCAGGATGCGCCGCACCTCGTCCGCCTCGCTCTCCTTGAGCGACAGCTGCTCAGCCACTTCGCGGCTTTGGTCTTCCACATATTTGCACAGCAGGGCCAGGCCCTCCACAGTGAGAGAAGCTTGCTGTGCAATCAATTGATGAAATACATCGTCCTTGCGTTTGAATAAGCGGAACATGGTTACCTCTCAGTGACTCAATGTGGGAAATAATAATACCACAAGGAATGTTTGTTTTTGGCTTTAAAATACTGGCTCTCCAAGAGTTGCCGTGATTCTGTACACGGATTGGACGGATTTCACGGAAACGCACGGAAAGATCTTTTAAAAATCCGTGTGATCCNNCGGCAATTCCCAGAGAGCCAAAATACTGACATGCGAAGATCGAGATTGACTTTGAGCATCCTTCTTCTCGTAGTTTCGATTGCTTTATTGATTTGGGGGTCTTGGCCTGTCGTACGCAGACAACACGTTTTACCGATTACTCCATCCCAAATGAGTTTGCCATTGCCATCTTCCTGGATTCTTAACCTTTCTATACAACTTCAATTTGATTTGTTAAACATCCTTTTTTAGATTGAAAAGAATTGCACAATTTTGAAAAATAAGGTATATAATAAA
>PMLN01000300.1:8974-11452 GCA_003158885.1 Anaerolineae bacterium | reverse complement strand
TTCCGCGAGAACACCGAAGATATTTATACCGGTATCGAGTTCCAGTATGGCACGGATGACAATACAAAGTTCATGAAATTCTTCAAGGAAGCCTTCCCGGAGGAATATGCCAAGATGCGCTTTCCTGATACGACGGCCATCGGCATCAAGCCTGTTTCGATCGAAGGCACCGAACGTTTGGTGCGCGCCGCCCTCCAATGGTCGCTCGATAACAAACGCAAGAGCGTGAACTTTGTCCATAAGGGCAATATCATGAAGTTCACGGAAGGCGCCTTTAAGGATTGGGGCTACGCGCTCGCCAAGCGCGAGTTCCGCAACCAGATCGTCATCGAGCGTGAAACCTGGATCCTTGGCAACAAGGAGAAGAACGCCGCCCTCTCGGTGGAGGAAAATGCCAAGATGATTGATCCGGGTTTCGACATGATGTCGCCTGACCAGCAGAACGATATCAAAAAGGAAGTGGAAGAGGCCCTGAAGTTGTGGGGTACGCATGGCGATGGCAAATGGAAGTCCATGCTGCTCGTCAAGGATTCCATTGCCGATGTCAGCCTGCAATTTACGCTCATCCGTCCCAAGGATTACGATGTGATCGCGACCTTGAACCTGAATGGCGATTATCTATCCGATGCGCTGGCCGCGCAGGTGGGCGGGATCGGAATCGCTCCGGGCGCCAACATCAACTATGAGACTGGCCATGCCATTTTTGAAGCGACGCACGGCACCGCGCCGAAATATGCCGACCTCGATAAAGTCAATCCCGGCTCGGTCATTCTCTCCGGCGAGATGATGTTCCGTTATCTGGGCTGGACCGAAGTTGCGGATTTGATCGTCAAAGGCATGGAAGGCGCCATCAATGCCCGCACGGTGACCTATGACTTCGCCCGCTTGATGGATCATGCCACCGAGGTCAAATGCTCCGAGTTCGGCGACGCGATCATCAAACATATGTAGATAAAATCCAAACCTAAAACGAAAAATAAAAGGCGCCCTCATTCCGAGAGCGCCTTTTATTTGTGTTTTGCGTTTTGATATTATGGTGTCGCCGTAGGCACAGGCGTTCCCGCGGAACCCGCTGCCTGCGTCGGCGTGACTGTGACTTTTGCCGCATCTGCGGGAGTTTGCGGCATTCCCGCCATGATCCAGCGCATGAACACATCAATAATATCCGGCGAGAGATGACCGCTCGGCGGCATGGCGCGGATCAGTGTCTGTGTGGGGTTGTTCGGGTCGGGAATGGGATGGCCCTGGATAACTTGCAGCAGGTAGCTATTTGCATTGCCTGCAATTAAATTGTTGGCCTTGTGGTCGCCTGTATTCAGAATATCGCTGTAAGAATCCATCAGGAAATTATTGTTGGTCTTGCCGGAAGTGTGGCATGACAAACAATAGCGTTTGACAATAGGCTCGATGTGAACTGCATAGGAGGGTACTTCGCCCTTTGCCAGGGCCGGGTAAAGGGGTTTAAGCGCCGGGGCTGTGAAGCGGTCATCCCACTCATAGCGCATGAAGATCACGATGTTATCAATATCGCTCGCCGAGAGCTGGCCGCCATAGGTTTTTCCGAACGGCGTCATGCCCGCTTCGGGTCGTCCATAGGCGATGACCTGGACCAATGCGGCATCATCCAGGGTGTATAACACATCCGTGCTGTGAATGGCGGGAATGGCCTTCCCTTCCAGCCCCTGCACGCCCGTGATCTTGGTGACCGAACCATCTGCGCCATGGCAGTTTGCACAATTGACGGAAAATAAATCCTGTCCCGCGCTGATCTGATCCACGAGCGTAGTCGCCACGCTCGTCGTCTGTGTGGACGGCTGGGGAAATATCGCCAGTACTGCAGCTGTCATCCCAATGGTTAAGATTGCCGCAAGGACTGTTGTCCAAATCATGGTTTTGGTGGAAGTGTTCTTGAACGTGAAGTTCATCAGGAATAAGGCGATGATTGCCGCGCCCGGAATCACCAGACCGGCTGCCGCTTGGAGCACGCCTGGCATGGCCGACCCGTTGCTTAAGATGGTCGGGACATCTGATATCAATGTCAGCATCACAATGTCCACCACGATGATCGCCATGACTGAGATTGGCAGGACGCGTTTGCCATAGTAGCGTGAAGGATTGCGTTCGATGAAGGGCATCAGGGTCAGGATCAGGATGGCGACGCCGGGGAGGATCACGGTGGCCAGCCATTCAATCTTGCCCAACACCGGAATTTGCCCATATATGGCCAGGAATTTGAATAGAAACAGGAAATACCATTCCGGCCGCGGAATATAGGATGTGTCGCTCGGATCCACCTTTGGCTGGGCCGCGACGCCGATAAAGGTCGCCAGCAGCATCAGCAGGATAAAGATTCCCAAAGACACAATCAGGTCTTTGAAGATGCTATCAGGCCAGAAGCGTTCGCCCCGGTTGGTTTCGCGTTCGTAGCGTTCTTTGATTTTATTTTTGGTTTCGTTATCCATAATGCCTCTGTGAGGA
>PMLN01000300.1:0-8931 GCA_003158885.1 Anaerolineae bacterium | reverse complement strand
AGAATCGCTGCAAGGTCAGCGCGCTCAGGTTTGAACCGCCGCGCAGGGCTTTGAGAATGAAGTCGCCGATAAACGGTACGCTTCCTGCGATCTGTGTGCCGACGGTGGTTGCCCAGTACGATTGTTGGTCCCACGGCAGGAGATAGCCCGTAAATCCCATGCCGAGCGTCAGGATGAACAATCCAATGCCGATCAGCCAGGTCAGTTCACGCGGATATTTGAAGGAGGCGGTCACGAAGACTCTCAGCATATGGATAAAAACCACCACGATCATCAAGGTCGCGCCCCAGTGATGGATGCCGCGGATTAGCCAGCCGAATGCCACGCCGTTCATGATGTAGTTGATGCTGTCGTAAGCGTGGTCGGGCGAAGGTGTGTAGTAGACCGCCAGAAAAATCCCCGTTACGCCTTGCAGGATAAAAAGGAACAGACTGGCCGAACCGAGCGTATTCCACCAGTTGCCTTTCGGTTCGGGACGGTCGAGCAGGTTTTTATAGAGATCGTTCAATCCAAGCCGTTCATCGAGCCATTCGTAAACTTTTTTCCACATGGGCTGCTCCAAACTCTTGTGTCATGCTGGGAAGCGAAGCGGCGAAGCATCTCTTATGACGAGACCCTTTGCTGCGCTCACATCGTCCCGATGTCCTTAGGGTTTAACTTTCCTTGTAATAAATTTCGAGGACGCCATCATTCGTTAAGCGGAAATCCGCATATTGATCGAGGGGACGCGGCGGTGGGCCGCCCAGCACCACGCCATACTTGCTGAACTTTGCATCGTGGCACGGACAAATGAACGCCTGCGCGTCATCCTTCCAGTTGATGGTGCATCCCAGATGAGTGCAGCGGCTGTTTAAGATCAGTACATCCTTGGGGTCTTGCGATTTGCGCACCACATACCCGCCATGGCTCGTGGCAGTACGTTCCCAGCCATTGACCTGTACGCGTGTGAACGAGAATGGATAAGGTATTCCCACTTTCATATCTGCCAGCTTCCCGATCGGGATCCACGCTTCCTTCGCGCTGGTTTGGAAAGCGGGGTCGAGCAAGTAGGCAATGGCCGGCACCCCGAGTGCTGCTCCGATGATGCCCCCGATGATGCCCGCCATGGCTGTGAAAAAGCCGCGGCGAGTGATGTCACTTTCAGGCATAGACACCTCTGTGAATCCGAGTGATTGAAACGCAGATCATGATCTGCGCACCGTAGTCTGACAATTGGTTGGTAATTATACGGCGAGTTCCTCTAAAAACGTAACTGGATTATAAGGGCTGGCTGTTCTTTTTCAGAGGAAGTGTGGACTGAAATAACGAGGATGTTTGTCACTTTCTAGGCTTGAACCGTCATAGGATAATCGCTTCAATTTTTGCGAGGGTTATCTTGGAGGCACTTTCGTTCTTTCCAGCAGGGAGATCCTCCCGCTTGGCTGGGGTTTGACGCCTGGTTCTCCATCATCGGCCCTCTTGGCAAGGACATCCAAACACGAGGTAAAATAGGGTCTCATGTATTATTCTTCAAGGAGGCACAGATGGGCCTGAAAAGAAACGTCAGCTTGGCAAAGGCCTTGCGATATAAGGGACAGGGCCCGATGCTGACGTATGTTTTGCATCGCATCGGCGGGCTGGGCATGGCCATCTTTGTGACCATACACATCCTGTCAACGTTCATGGGAACAAAGGTGGGGATCTTCACCAATTCGATTTACGAAAACTGGGTTTTCCAAATATTTCTCTTCTTTTTTGTGCTGTTCCATGTCATCAACGGCTTGCGTATTACCCTCCTTGATCTGTTCCCGACCTTGATTGAGCATCAGCGCGAAGCCATCTGGGTGGAATGGGCGGTGTTTCTGCCCGTTTACGGCCTGGCCGCCTTCGTGATCCTCCGCACAGGATTGGGAGGTTAACATGGCAACTCCGACAAAATCAAGAACCGTGCCCCTCACCAAACGCGGCCTCAATTTTGAGATGCTGATGTGGCTCTTCACGCGTCTTTCCGCCTTGGCGATGTATGCCCTGGTGCTGGTTGCGATCATCGGCGCCTTGATTATGGGCGCGCGCACCCAGATGAATATGGCGGATATATTGCGCTGGGGCTTCATGCCCAATGTGACCCACGTGCAGAATACGAATGTGCCCGATCTTGCCTCATGGTCATCGCCCTTCTGGAAGATACTCGCCAGCCTCATGCTCCTGGTTGCCGCCGCGCATGGCGTGCACGGCTTGGTTGTGATCTGCGATGACTACATCGTGAAACCGCTGGGAAGACAGATCGTTCGTTACAGCAGCATCGTTTTTATGATTTTGATGATGCTCATTGGCCTTTATGTGATCTGGACTTCATAGATATGCCTGTAAAGCCGTAGTAGCGACTTCGCGAAGCACCCCTTTGGGGTTAGTCGCTGCTATGGTTCTCTTATTAGGAGCAATACATGACAAATGTTCATCAATTTGATGTAGTGGTGGTCGGTGCAGGCGGGGCGGGACTCATGGCAGGCCTCTATGCTTCGCGCGGCGCCAAAACGGCGGTTATCAGCAAGTTATATCCCACGCGTTCGCATACTGGGGCCGCCCAGGGCGGCATCAGCGCGGCTTTCGGCAACACCGAAGAGGACCATCCCGAATGGCACACCTACGACTCGGTCAAAGGTTCGGATTACCTCGGCGATCAGGATGCCATCGAGTTTATGTGCAACGAAGCCATTGATGCGGTGCTGGAACTTGAACACATGGGCCTGCCGTTTGACCGCACCCCCGAAGGGCGCATCCTGCAGCGCAACTTCGGCGGCCACACCAATAACGTGACCGGCAAACCGGTCCAGCGTGCCTGTCATGCCGCCGACCGCACGGGTCACATGATTCTTCAAACGCTTTACCAGCAATGCTTGAAGAACAAAGTCAATTTCTTCGATGAATATCAAGTCCTTGACTTTCTTATCGTCAACGGAAAAACTGCAGGCGTTGTTGCTGTTGAACTGGCAACCGGCGAACTGCACACCTTCCAAGCCAAGGCGGTCATCTTTGCCACCGGCGGGCATGGGCGCATCTTTGAAGTGACATCCAACGCCTACGCGTATACCGGTGATGGCGCCGCCATCCTTTTACGCCGCGGCCTGCCGCTCGAAGACATGGAATTCTTCCAGTTTCATCCGACCGGCATTTATAAGTTGGGCATTTTGATCACCGAAGGCGTGCGCGGCGAAGGCGGCGTATTGATCAACGGCAAGGGCGAGCGCTTCATGCCGAAGTATGCACCCAGGGTAAAAGACCTCGCTTCACGCGATGTGGTCAGCCGCGCCATCTATACCGAGATCCGCGAGGGCCGGGGTGTCAACGGCCAGAATTATGTCTATCTCGATGCCCGTCCTGAATCGGTGATGAAATATGCGGTTGCCGATGGGCGCACGAATCTCGATGGCTCGCCCATCACGGTCACTGCGGATGAACTGCTCAAGAAACTCCCCGATATCGTGGATTTCAACCGCGTCTATCTCGGCATTGACCCCATGACCCAGATGATGCCGATCCAGCCGACCGCACACTACACGATGGGCGGCATCCCGACCAATAAATATGGTGAAGTGGTGATTGATGATAAGAACACGGTCTATCCCGGACTGTATGCGGCGGGTGAATGTGCCTGCGTTTCCGTGCATGGCGCCAATCGGCTCGGCACGAATTCATTGCTCGATCTCATCGTCTTCGGCAAACATGCCGGCTTGCGCGCCGCCGAATATGCCCGCCAGGCCGATTTTCAGAATTTACCGGATGACCCCACTGCCGAGGCGCGTGCCCAGTTTGACGGATTCCGCAGCGGGTCTGGAAAAGAGAATGCCTTCGATATCAGCCGCGACATGAAGAAGATCATGTTCGAGGATGTCGGCATTTATCGCAATGAAAAGGGCATGAAGTCTGCGATTGAAAAAATTGCGGAATGGAAGGAACGCTTCAAGCATGTTCGTGTGACGGACACGGGCAGGATCTTCAACACCGAACTGCTCAATGCCTGGGAATTGGGCAACATGCTTGAGATCGCGGGTGTGATTGCCGAATGCGCGCTGAACCGCACGGAATCGCGCGGCGGGCATTCACGCGAAGATTTCCAGAACCGCGATGATGTCAACTGGCTCAAGCATACGCTGGCCCGCCAGGTGAACGGCAGGCTCCAGATTGGCTACAAGCCGGTCGTCATCACGAAGTATCAGCCGAAGGAAAGAGTTTATTAACTGTGGTCTCGATACAGCCTTCAGCTTACTCGACCACCGCTGGTTGAGCAGCGAACGAAGTGAGCGTACACTTGCGCCTGCGTGCAAGTGCAGGTGTCGAAACCAGCATCAGAGGAACCTATGCAGGTAACACTCAAAGTCTTCCGCTACAATCCCGAAGTTGACAAGAAGGGACATTACGAGACCTACGCTCTCGATGTCGAAGAGACCGAGCGCATCCTTGACCTGCTGGAACTGGTCAAGGGCCATCACGATGGCACGCTTTCGTTCCGGCGTTCGTGTGCGCACGGCGTGTGCGGCTCGGATGCCATACGCATCAATGGCCGCAACATGCTGGCCTGCAAGACGCTGGTGCGCGATGTCGGCGACAGGATCACGGTCGAGCCTTTGCTGGGTTTGAAGATCGTCAAGGACTTGATCGTGGATATGGAACCGTTCTTCGACAACTATAAAAAAGTCCTGCCCTATTTCATCAATGAGTCCCCCCTGCCCGCGGATGGCAAGGAACGTTTGCAGAGTCCCGAACAGCGCGCCCGTTTCGACGAAACCACGAAGTGCATTTTGTGCGCGGCCTGTACCACCTCCTGTCCCTCCTTCTGGGGCAGCGATGATTATCTGGGGCCTGCCGCGCTAGTCACCGCGCATCGTTTCATCTTCGATAGCCGCGATGAAGCTGCCTCGGAGCGCTTGAAGATCGTCGGCGAGACCTCCGGCTTGGCGCGTTGTCACACGGCCTATAACTGCACCATGGCCTGCCCGCGCGATATTCAAATTACCAAAGCCATTGGAGAATTGAAGTTGGCTACCTTGACGGGTAAAGTGGATTAAGTTCAGTACCCAGTTATCGGTATTTTGCAATCAAACAGGCCGCGTGCGATACGCGGTCTGTTGTTTTGGAAAGCGGCTCATATTGTGAACTTCTGAAGCATTCATCACAGAGTACGCTGGGACCACAGAGTTTTTTCCTTTATTTTCTCTGTGTTCTCTGTGATCTCTGTGGTGAAAAAATTATTTTGTTTGGAGGCAGGTATGGAATCATGGAAGACGAAGGCACGCCGGATCGTCCTTGAACAGCGCCCCTGGCTCGTGGTGGAATATCATACGGTGGAATTGCCGGATGGGCGCACCATTTCGGACTGGCCCTGGATCATTACGCCGGATTATGTCAATGTGGTGGCTGTCACCGAGGATGGAAGCTTCATCTGTTTTCGCCAGGTTAAGTATGGCTTGGATGGCACTACCCTTGCAATTGTGGGAGGCTTTGTGGAAGAAGGTGAAGCGCCCCTTGCTGCGGCCAAACGCGAGCTATTGGAAGAAACGGGCTGTGAATCTGCGGACTGGGTGCACCTGGGTTCCTACCGTGTCGATCCGAACCGCGGGATCGCCATGGGACACCTCTACCTCGCACGCCGCGCACACTTTATTACCCAGCGCAACGCGGATGATCTCGAAGAACAGGAATTGATTCTGCTGACGCGTGCGCAGATTGAGTCAGCCTTGGCGTCCGGAGAATTCAAAGTGCTAGCCTGGGCTGCCTCCCTCGCCTTCGCCCTGCGTAAGTTGTGAATTAAAGAAATATCCTTTGATCCCTCTTCAAGCTACGTGAGGGATTATGGTTTTTGCAAAGTCCATAGACAAATTCAAAGGATGTCGTTGCGAGGGTGCTTTTCCCGAAGCAATCTCCTCTTAAACCCGCAAAATGCTGTAATTGGGATTGTTTCTTGAAGATCACCAGTGAGATTTCATGACTTTGCAAAAGCCATGCGTGAGGGATGTACCCACTTGTTTTTACGGGTGAATGTTCATATAATCGTTATTAATCTTTGGCCGCCCATAAGCCGTTGGGCGGCTCGCACCCTAATTATTTCAAAATCCTATGTCATTGGAGGTGTTAAATGAGTTGGTTGAAAATGACATCAAAAGTAAAAGATGATAAAGAGAGAAAGGCAGAAGAAGAAAAGAAAATACAGCAAAAATTGGCTGTACAAAAAGAACAAAAGTTGCGAGAGCAATTAGGAGTATATTCTTCTCAAGCAATGCACCTATTAGAACTATGGGAACGTTTAAATTGTGACCGAATTTTGATAGATGTTCAGAAACAAGTTTTAGGAGGTGATTTAGATACATTGAAAATTATGTTCGAAAATGCCAGACAGCATACTCAAATTATTGTCTATAAAACTACAGGTGGATGGGTATTTGGAGAAAAGAAAATAAGACCGTTGGCTGAGGCGTTATTCCAAAGTTGGTACGGACCAGATTCTCCAAATTCAATCATGATCACACGATGTATCACCGAAATACTTCACGGCACACGCTATTATCAGTGGGGTGGAGAGGAGGCTGANNAATATAGGGGGCCAATTTTTACACTCACTGTTAATTCTGAAAACATCTACTGCGATGATGAAATTTTAGGAACTTTGATTGAAATAAATAATGTTCAAATACTTGAAAGTCGCATTGATAAAATCTTAGCACGCCGAATTACGTCTTAACACAAACCGCCGCCCACTGATGAGTAGCAGTGTCAAGAGGTAGAAGAAAACGCTCTGAAACGAAAAGACTTTGGGAAATTCAAAATCTTCCAAAGCCTTTGGTATTGCACGAAGATTAAAGATTTCAAAAAGGGCAACGCTTCGCCAACTTGCCAGAAACACTTGCCGTTGGACGGACGATAAACTAGAACCGAGAATATCATTGTTCTCAGCTATTTGTTTTATCTATTTATTCCCCAAACAACTTTTCAACAGCTATTTATAAGGCAATCAATGCCCCAAGTTTGATCTTTTCCATTTCCTGCCCCTTGCGCAGGATCCACGCCTCACCGGATACCAGCCGGGTCTTTCGTCCCTCGACTTTGATATAGGAGCCATCCGCCAGAATAAGCACGGGGTTTTCGTGGAAGATTCTATAATCCGTCAGCCACTCTTCACACATGGCGCTGAGATATGGTTCTTCTTCATAATAATGGACAAAGAAGTTGAACGGCGTCAGGTTCAATCCGTTGAAGTGCGGCGTGTCAACCATGTTGAGATCGTTGGCCGTCAGGATGTTCGGCCCGCACAAAACGGTCCCCGCGCTGAAGGCGACCAGCGGCAGCCCTGCTTGTATCTTTTTGGAGAGATACGGCATTAAGCGGCTGACATGCAAACGATGGTTGAGCAGGAAAGTATTGCCGCCGGGGATATAAACCACCTGTGCCCGGCGCAGGATGGCCTCCATTTCTGGAAGTTCCATCCTCTCGGTATCGAGCATTTCGACGCGCGCCAGACCCTTGAAATAGCTTTGGGTCACATCCAGCATCTTCTCCCCATACAGCGACGCCATTGGCAGGTACGCCACCATGGCCTCCGGCCTGCCGCCCAGGTAAGGCCGCGCCGCCTCGATGATGTAACGGATATCGTCCCGTTCGCCGGGACTGGAAAACAAATGCAGGTTCATGCTTAATGCTTAGGGATGACCGGTTGGTTTTAGATCATGATTTCCTTGTGTTCAGGACGCGTTTGATATAAACGCGGTGTTCCGCGAAATGCTCCGAGGTATCGCCGAGCACCAATTCGATGACCAGCGGTTGTCGTGGGCGGTTGCCCTTGATCGGTTTCATCAGGTTTTGGAAGTCCGTCGTCTTTAGCGTTTTAACGGTTTCATCGTGGGTGCTTTTAAGTTCGTTGAGAACCTCACCGGTGGTATGCCCGCGGTTGCGCTCGAAGAGCATGGCATTGGTCTCATCCTCATTCAGCCCCTTGAACTTCTGCTCTTCGATGCCCAGCGCCAGATATCCGGGCATGTTCCCCAGATAACTCTTCAACATGAAATTCATCCATGCCGAGATGTGCGCAAGATGATCCTTTGGCGACCAGCCGCCGGGATCAGGGGTTGTCATTTGTTCAGGCGTGAGCCGCTCCACAACCTGCATCAACGCCTGCCATTGGCGTTCGATATCCGCCAGCAGTTCATCGAGACTTTTGGGAAGAATCCGATCGGCCATCCAGGCGCCTCATAAGAATAGAGTGTGTATGCCAGGCGTTCTGCACACACACTCCAGGGAAATCACATCTCACCGGCGGTGAGGTCTAATAGCGCTTGCCGCCTCCGCGCTGCGGACGATGGCCGCCGCGGTTATTGCCGCCGAAGCCGCCGCCACCGCTGCGTTCCTCACGCGGACGGGCCATGCTGACCTTCAGTTCGCGGTCGCCCAAATGATAGCCATTGAACGTGCTGATGGCCTTTTCCGCTTCAACCTGCGTGCTCATTTCAACAAAGGCAAAGCCTTTCGACCGACCGCTGTCACGATCCTTGATCAATGCCACGGATGAGACGGTGCCTGCCTGCGTGAAGAGGGTCCGTAGATCATCTTCCGTGGTCGAGTACGACAGATTGCCGACGTACAACTTGGATTCCATTATTCTCCTAACGCCCGCCTCGAAGCGGGCACAAATCAGGTGTCGGACGACCTCGAAAGAGAATCACCTAACCCTGTTGACAACGAATTCAGTATATCACAATGGCTGTGACGATGGACATCTACTTCAAAAATTTAACGGCAAGTTTATAAGTCTGCTGGATATGTTTATCGGAAATATCCCAGCCTTGAATTTCTTTCCGGATCAAATCTTTATGTTTGCGGCTGATATCCCGCAGCGCATTTCCCACCGACTTGCGGACATATTCGCTCTCATCCGCCTTTAATTGACTTAAAAGCTTGACCGCA
>PMLN01000318.1 GCA_003158885.1 Anaerolineae bacterium | reverse complement strand
TTTGACGCCCATCTTCAAAATTTTTTTCCAGCTTTGGACCAGCAAATTCAAATCATCGGCCAGGATCGGCAGGCCGGGTGTCAAGCGCAGAAACCAGGCGTTCATCGCCATATCGCCGACGAAGGCCTCGCCCGAATCCAGCACAATGCTGACATGCCCCATCGTATGTCCGGGGGTGTGGACGACTTTTCCAGGAATGCCATACTCGCTCAAAGATAAGCCGTTATCATCGAGAATTCGATCCACTTTGATTTTTGTCAGGTGAGGGTGGATGAGCTTCTTCGCCAGCCACGACATGGCTCTGCCGTAACCGTTCGTGCCTGCTGGAAATGGCGGCTCTCCCGTCTCGACCATGGTTTGGTCTGCTTTGTGAATGGCGACTTTTGCGCCCGTCAATTCACGTACTTTGCTTAACGAGGCGATGTGATCCCAATGTCCATGCGTCAGGATGATCAGCTCGATCTGCTTTGGGTCAACCTCAAGCTGCTTCAAGTGGCTGGTGAATGAATTCAAATTGCTCGGTGCGCCGCCATCGATCAGGACGGTGTGTTCACCCCTCAAAAGAAAACAATTGTCGATGCCAATCGGAATGCGGTGAAATGAAAAGTTCATTCTTCATATCCTTTCGGATGAGTCTGATGCCACTCCCAGGCGCTGGCGATGATGTCGTCTAGGTCATCGTGCTGCGGCTTCCAGCCTAGTTCACGGCGTATCTTTTCGGAGGCTGCCACCAGCCGTGCCGGATCGCCGGCTCGGCGCGCGGACTCGCTGACGGGGATTCGCTGACCGGTCACTTTGCGCGCCGTTTCGATCACTTCGCGTACCGAGTAACCGCTGCCGCTTCCAACATTGTAAATCAGCTTGTCGTTTTTATCCAAAGCATTTAATACCAGCAAATGAGCGGAAACCAGGTCCGCAATGTGAATATAATCTCGGATGCACGTGCCGTCCGGGGTCGGGTAATCCGTGCCGAAGATGGATGCCGATTCACTCTGTCCGAGCGCCACGCGTAAGACTAACGGTATGAGATGCGATTCGGGTTGATGCGCCTCGCCGCCTCCCGGCATTGCGCCGCAGGCGTTAAAGTATCGTAGGGAGGCGAAATGCAGTCCGTGGATTTGCCGGTACCATTCCAGCGTTTGCTCGGTCATTAATTTGGTTTGACCGTATACGTTGGTTGGGCCGAGTGGCGAATCTTCGCTCAGTGGCTGGTCGCTCGAAACATAAACGGCCGCCGTGGAGGAAAAAACGAACTTCTTGACCCCTGCGCTTGTTGCCGCTTCGATCAGGTTCAGTGAATTCACAAAGTTATTCTGAAAGAAGCGCCCGGGGTCTATCATGGATTCTCCGGCTTCGATAAAGGCCGCGAAGTGCATGACCGCCTCGAACTTTGTGGAAGTCAGTGCTTGCTTCAAGGCGTTTTTGTCATCCAGTGCTGCCTGGATGAAACGTGCCTTGTCCGGCACTGCCGCCTTGTGGCCGGTGATGAGTGAATCGTAGACCGTGACGGAATGTCCGGCCTCTAGTAATGCCTTTGTGGTTGCCGAACCGATATATCCCGCGCCGCCTGTGACAAATATGTTCATGGTTTCCTTTGATCAAATAAAATTATGGCAGGGTCTCCGTGCTGTAACGTTTCAATAGCCATTGACCGTTCGGTTGCCCGATCCATTCTGCGATGTACCGCATCTTCGCTTCATTGCTTTGACTCGCTGTGTCGGTTGTTTTTTCATCGGTTGTGCCGATCACGACGGCCACCTCTCCGTTGATGACAATGGAATCGATCGTGGCAGTGAATGAATCGATTCGAGCGCTGCTGAATGATTGGTTCATGAAACTTTGGATCGCCTCGGGGCCGCTGGCCTGCAGCAAACCTGTAGTATAAATCTCGCCGTCCGGTGTATATAAGGATGCGATGCAGTTTGTGTTCATCTGCGAAAAGCATTGATTGTATTTTCCCATAAAGGCTTGCACAGCGGCGGATCGGTCTGGCATGGGCGTCTCAGTCGCTTGTGGGCTTGAATTGCAGGCGCTTACACCGGCCATGCTGATGATGATCAAGAGTAAAAGGAACGTGGATTTGGACGGGAGCATTTTTCTTTGTTTACTTCCAAATACTGCTATAGGGATGTTCGCCTGTGATATGCTTTCCTTCTGCAAATCGTTGCGGGCGGTAAATAGATAGATCAACCGTTTTTGATTTCCCGTCCAGGATTAATTCCGACATGCACAGTCCGACCGCTGGCGAAGTCTTGAATCCGGTGCCGCTGAATCCGCAATCCAGGGTAAAACCTTCTGGTCCCGCCGCGCCCAGCATCGGGTGTTGGTCCGGCGTGATGCCATCGTAGCCGCCGTGCGCGGAGTGCAGTGCGCCGTTCTCCATGCTCGGAATACGTTTGCAGATCCGCTCGATGCCGCGTTCTACGAATCCCTTCTTCGCATGATCGGTATCGTTATCCGGCGATTCGCCCAGCGGATTCCCATCTTCGAGTCCCACCATGGTTAGATTCCCTTCGGGACGGAAATACATCTCATTTGCAAAATCAATGACCGTTGGATGGCTTGGCCCGATTGGTTGGGGCCGCGCCACAAACATCGTATCGTGACGCCATGTGTCATAGGGCAGTTCCAATCCGGCCATCTCATTGACCTTTCCCGCCCATGCGCCGGCCGCGTTGACAATGACCGGTGCATCGAACCGGCCTTGTGTGGTTTGCACGCCCTTCACCTTTCCGCCGCTGATGACGATTCCCGTGACCGCGCAGTCTTGGATCAATTGTGCGCCTTTCTCGCGCGCCGCGTGGATGAAAGCATTGGTGGTGTCGGTCGGCATGGCGTAACCCGATTCGGGTTCGTAGGCCGCCAGCTCGATATCTTCCGTAAAAAATGACGGCGCCAGACGCCTGACATCCTCGGCTTGGATCAACAGTACCGGAATGCCGATCTCTTTCTGCATCGCTGCGTTGGCCTTGAGTTTGTCCACATCCTCGCGCCCCACGAGTTGGATAAAACCTGTTCTTGTAAAGCCTGGGCTGAGCGAAGTTGCAGTGTCTCCGCCCACCGTTTCTTTCCAATTGCGGAAATATTGGAATGAACCCCATGCCAGTTCACAGTCCTCTTTCACGTCATAGTGCATGCGCACCAAACCGCTTGACCTGCCCGTTGCGCCCGCCGCGACGAATTTCTTTTCGAGCAAAACCACCTTCACGCCGCGCCGGGCAAGATGGAATGCCAGGCTCGCTCCATGTACGCCTGCGCCGATGATGATGGCGTCATAATTGTTCGCAGTTGTCATAATTCACCTGAAGTGCACAAGGATCAACAAAGTGATTGTAACCGCTAAAAGTGCGGATATCGAAAAGCAAAAGTTCTCTCTCAGGTAAGAATAAAAAATCCGCGCCAATCCGTCCAATCTGTGTCATCCGCGTTCTATCTTACCCTCCGCAGTATTAGAAAAGTAAGCCCTTGAACGATTAATGCGGCCGCGCTGGCCGCCAGAAATCCAACTGTGATTCCTGCCTTTTCGATTAATAGGGATAAGGTCAGGAAGAACGCCGCAAACCCGAACAATCCAAACAGCAAACCTCTTAGTATGCTGGCCGCGCCTGCAGATCCGTTCAGGCGGTGCGCAAAGACGGTCAGGATTGCCGTGTAAAGCGGGATGGTCGCCAGCAGTCCGGTCAGACGTGAGCCGAGCAAAGGCGCCAATTCGGTCAACGCGATGATGAAAATTGTGCCGATCAGAATGCGTGACAGGATATCCCAGCGCCCCGGCTGGACAGCGCTCAACTGCGTCGCCTCATTTTTAGGCATCAAAAACAGGCTGACCACGATCGTCAACGTTACGGCGCTGATCAATGGCACGAACGGGATGATGATGTTCTGCATCAACAGGACGATCCCAAAGTAAGCCAGCAGACTTCCGGTCAGTGCCACCCGCCAGTCGAAACGGATTGCCAACCACGCATAGGCTAAACAAAATGCGGCCAGCGAGAAGCCCCCGCTGATCGTTCCGGCAATGGCAGAAGCCGCGAAGGCTGTTCCGGAACTCAATGCCAGGAAAAAGATCACCGGCCCGGATGTGAGCGGTAGTCCCACCAGCCAGCCGCTGACAGCCGGTCCCCACCTTCTTCCGGCCAGGCTTGCTCCGCCGATAATGATCGGAGCTAGGATAAGTTTCAAAACAAAAGTGTTCATGCCTTTATGGTTGTGATGATCGTATTCCCCCCTTCCCTCTTAGGGAAGGGGCTGGGGGTTAGGTCGTGTAAAGAATTTGCAAAAATTTCTGCTTTAGCGAACGGGTTGGGGACGGCAGCAACACTCGTGGTCTCCCCTTCCCTTTTAGGGAAGGGGTTGGGGGTTAGGTCGTATAAAGCCTTCGCCACAAATTCTGC
>PMLN01000188.1 GCA_003158885.1 Anaerolineae bacterium | reverse complement strand
GGCCTGGGACGATTGGGGCGGCTTTTACGATCACGTGGTGCCCCCGACTGTAGACCAGAACGGATATGGTTTCCGCGTGCCGGCGCTCGTCATCAGTCCCTATGCAAAGAAGGGCTACATAGATCACCAAACCGTGAGCTTCGACGCGTATGTCAAATTCATCGAGGATGACTTCCTCAAGGGCCAGCGCATTGACCCGCAAACGGATGGCCGCCCCGACTCCCGGCCGGATGTACGCGAGAACAATCCGATCCTCGGCGACCTGACCCAGGATTTCGATTTCAGCCAGACGCCGCGCGGGCCGCTGATTTTGAATCCCATGCCCGGTCCAGATTTTTTCCAACAGGTCAAAAATTTCTTTAAGCATATCCTGCAATTCCTACACCTTATGTCAAGTTAGAGAAGAAAGAGGAGAGAAGTAAGAAGAGAGAGGGAAAGGGAACGAAGTTCGTGAGGAGCGCGGGGTCGAGGATAAATAAACTTGAATTCCGGGCAAGGAATTCTGACACGGGCAAACATGGAAAACGCTGATTTCACCGGTAAAGGGTGAAATCAGCGTTTTGGATTACCTTGAGAGATTCCAGACCACCAAGCCAAACATCAAATATGGAAATGGGTGGAGCGCGCAAAAGATTGAAAACAGTCTACAAGACAACTACTGAAGTCGTCACTACAATGCTTGCGGTAACTGCTTCAGCAGTATATCCGATACCGGAGCCGCGGAAAGCCACAACGCTGTAAATTACGAATGGTTTGTGACAGACATTTAGGAATTGCGGCCCCAGATCAAGCCTTCGATAAAACGCACCAGGCGGTTGAACACGGAATGAAGCCGCGCCCAAATGCGATAGCGCTCGGGATGAACTTTATGTTCGACCGGCAGCGGCCCGGTCCACTCGGCGGCCAGCGCACCCCAGGTCAGCCCGGCGCCGAAACCGACCAGCACGATTTTGTCGCCCGGCTTGAGCAGGCCCTTTTCAACCGCTTCCACGGTTGCGATCGGGATGGAGGCCGTGGAGGTATTGCCGTAACGATCCACATTGATGATGAATTTATCCAGCGGCATCTTCAAATACCTGGCGGCGGTTTCTATGATCCGGTAATTGGCCTGATGCGGGATGATCCACTGGACATCATCCGTGGTCATGCCGGCCAGTTCCAGAGCTTCCTTGGCGGCACTTCCCATGGCACGGGTTGCGAAACGAAAGACTTTGGCGCCGTCCATCTGGATGTAATGCTTCCCCTCCCGCACCGTGGCCTCGGTGGCGGGATGATGGCTTCCGCCGCCCGGCAATGAAAGCGAATCGCCGCCGGAACCGTCCGAGTGCATCACCGCCGATAAGACCCCGCCGGGCAGGTCGCTGGCCTGCAAGACGAAGGCGCCCGCGCCGTCGCCGAACAGGATGCACGTATTGCGGTCCTTCCAATCCACGAAACGCGAAAGGGTCTCGGAGCCGATCACCAATGCCGTTTTGATCGAACCGGAACGGATGGCTTGCGCGGCCATATTTACGCCAAAGATGAAGCCGCTGCAGGCCGCCAGGAGATCGAAGGCGCCCGCCTTCGATGCGCCGAGTTGATCCTGGATCAAACAAGCCGTGGCGGGAAATATATATTCGGGTGTGGAGGTCGCACAAATGATCAAATCAACATCGGTCGGCCTGACATTTGCGACCGCCAGCGCCTTGATGGCAGCCTCCACTCCCAGGGTGGATGGGAACTGATTCTCGCGCGCAATGTGCCGCTCGCGAATGCCGGTATGGTCGCGAATCCAGGCATCGTCGGTTTCCACCATTTTGGAGAGGTCTTCATTGGTCAACACGGTTTCGGGGACGGACATGCCCCAGCCCGTGATATGTGCATAAGGCATAAGGATTCCTTTTCAGCCAGCCGATCTGGAGTATCGTTCGATCATCATGAGGTGAAGCGGCTCAGGATCAGGGTCGCATTATGACCGCCGAAGCCGAACGAGTTCGACATCACATGCTTCGGTTTGGCCGGGCGCGCCGTATTGGGGATATAGTCCAAATCGCAATCCGGATCGGGGGTTTCATAATTGATGGTGGGAGGCAGCATGTTTTCCTGCAGCACCTTGACACAGATGACCGCTTCCACCGAGCCGGAGGCGCCCAGCAGGTGACCCGTCATGGATTTGGTGGATGAAACGGGGACTTTATAGGCATGTTCGCCGAAGACCGTTTTAATGGCGGCGGTTTCGCTTCTATCATTCAAATATGTGGAAGTGCCGTGCGCGTTGATGTAATCAATATCGGTGACCTTCAAGCCTGCATCCGCCAGAGCGCGCTGCATCGAGATGGCCGCGCCCGCGCCGTTTTCGGCGGGTGCGGAGATGTGATAGGCATCATCGGAAGTGCCGTAGCCGGTCAGCTCGCACAGGATCTGCGCACCGCGCGCCTGCGCATGTTCCAGCGACTCAAGCACTAGCATGCCGGCGCCCTCCCCCATCAGAAAACCATCCCGGTTTTTATCGAAGGGGCGCGAGGCTTTCTCAGGAGCCTCATTGCGGGTCGAGAGCGCCGTCATGACATTCAACCCGGCAATGGTCAGCGAGACTATGGCCGCCTCGGAACTGCCCGCGAACATGACATCCGCCGCGCCGCGCCGGATCATCTCCAAGGCCTCACCGATCACATTGGTGCCGGTGGCACAGGCGGAAGTGATCGCCATATTGGGACCGCGCGCACCCGTGCGAATGGCCAGCAAACCGGCGGCGCTATCCGCGATCATCATCGGAACAAGAAATGGGCTGACGCGTTCGGGGCCGCGTGCATTTAGAATATCCGCATTCTCCATCAACGTGATGATCCCGCCGATGCCGGTGCCGATCAAAACTCCCACGCGGTCGCGGTTTGAATCATCGATCACCAGGCCGGCTTGAGACTGCGCCTCCTGGGCGGCCGCAATGGCAAGCTGTGCATAGCGGTCCACCTTGCGCGCGTCGCGCGCTCCCAGCAAGGCCACGGGGTCGAAACCTTTTACTTCCGCGGCGAACTTCGTTCTATGTCTGCTCGCATCAAAGCGTGTGATGGGACCTGCGCCGGATCTGCCTGCCAATAAAGCAGACCAGGTATCTGGAACGTTATTCCCCAGCGGGCTGACACATCCCAGACCCGTTACAACCACTCGTTTCGTCATAACGCTCTCCTACTGCTTCTTGCATAAATCTCTACTGCTTTTTGCATGAATATCTAAATCACCTGATAATTATTTACGGGTGAAATATGGATATTTTGGTTTAGATACTTACGCAGTACTCCGTAAATCGCCTGATAAGTTTTTACGGGTGAAACATGGAACCTTGGGTTTAGATATTTACGCAGTACTCTGTAACAAAATAGGACAAGTGAATCTTGTCCTATTGACTCATGCAATGATAACACCCAAAAGGATGAAGCGATACGGCCTATGGTCTTCTCAAAGTCCATGGTGAATCCATGTTTTGTCATTTTTTCAACGCAACCCTCAAAAAACGGGGCGGGCGGGCGCAAAGTTCGCGAAGAAAAAAGAAATCTTTGCGTGCTTAGCGGGCTTCGCGGTTCGTTCTCTGAATTTGAGAAAGCCATACGATACGGCTTAAAATGTCTTGACGATATTCCAGGCCTGCTGGATATGCATCCGGTCATGCTCGGCCATGAAGCCAATGACTTCCTGAAAATGCGTTGGCCCAAAGATGGCGTGACGGGCCTTTAGCTTCCATACCGCGTCATCCAAGCCCTTGATCCTGGCCAGCGTAGCCGCGCGCGCAGAGGTAAATTCCCGCAAGGCCGCGAAACCATCCTCTTCCAAATAATTCCGCTCCTTGGCCCAGACACTGCTATCGGGGCGCGGAATAAACGGCTCACTCTCCTCGAGCATAGTGTTCACCTGCATCTGATGAATCTCACGCTCGGTATCGCGCAAATGGCAAATGACCTCCACCAGCGCCCATTCATCGGCGGTGGGCTTGCGCGGCCAACATGAATCAGAGGCGGGCGCGACCAGGCTTTGCAAAACCGCCGGGGTGGATGACATGACGGCCAGGATTGCGGAGGGCGTTTGCATCGAAGGCTCCAGCGAGGCGAGGTCGGCGGACTCCAGCCAGGAACGCAAGTCGGATAATGTACCGCCGCGTCCGGCTTCGGGGGTGGAATGATCGCTTGCGTGATAGGTTTTCAATCCCAAACTTTGTGCAGGCTTAAGATCACGCTCGATGTCATTACCCACCATCAAGACCGGTTCATTGGGCCAGCCGAGCCGCCCTAACACTTCCGCAAAATAAGCAGGGTGCGATTTGGAAAAATGGAAGGTCTCGAAAGACGAGATGAGTTCAAAGCGCCCAGGATCGAGTCCGGCCCAGCGGATACGATGATGAACGGCCTTGAGCGGAAAAAGCGGATCGGTGGCGACCGCCACGCGATAGCCTCTGGCGAAAGCCCAATCCACCAATTCCACCGCGCCCTCGCGTTTCGTGGTCACTGCTCCAATGGATGGAAATACTTCATCATAAAACTTTTCGAGCACGGGGTTGAGCTGTTCCTTTGGAATACCCAGCTTTGGATAGAAATAAGCCTCAAAGACCTCCTGCAGCGTGCGGGCGGGATCGTCGCTGGCAAGCATTAATTGAGTTCCCTGCATGAGAGCCGGCAGCATTTTTTCAGGCTGGACGTATTGCGCCAGATGCTTCGAAAGCGCCTGGAAATAGGCAGGGATAAAGGCACCCATATTCGTATCCAGCAGGGTATCATCAAGATCAAGGAGAAGGGTCAGCGTCATATTGAGTTTTGTTTTCCAGTCTGATGAAGCAAAAGGATGGAGGAAATTTATTTGGGTTTTATTTCAAACAGCGGCGGAAGCGGATGACATTCCCCACAGCCGATATGAGGCTCATTCACATCCTTATGGATCTTTTCGCAATAGGCCGTGACTTGAACGCGCCTTTGAAAGCCCGAGGTGAGCGGGCGGTTGACAACCCCGCGCAGTTGAAGGAACTCACAGGCATTCGCCTGCAAAATACCCGGCACCGGGCAGGTGCGGCACAAGTCCGCAGACCAGGTTTGATTCGAGGCTTTAAGCAGGTTACATTCTTCGATATGACGGCCTCGATAGTAATCTCCGTAAAAATACTTGCATTCCTTGCCGATGGGAGTTTTCATATCATATAAAGGAAAAGACGGATAACACTGGGTGTTATCGCTTTCAGTTATCCGTCGTGATATTCAGGAATGAAATACGCTAAACGCGGGTGACATACTCGCCAGTACGCGTGTCCACGCGGATGACGTCGCCCGTTTTAACGAAATTCGGGCATTGGACTTCGAGGCCGCTCTCGGTCTTGACTTTTTTCGTTACGCCGGTGGCGGTATCGCCGCGCACAGCCACTTCGGCTTCGAGCACTTTCAGTTCCACGGAGGTCGGCAGTTCGATAGCCAAAGGCTCGCCTTTGTAGTAGGTCAACTTGACTTCCATGCCTTCCTTGAGATACAGGGCGTCGTCGCCCAACACGTCGCCGCGGATGCCCGGTTGTTCGAACGTTTCGCTGTCCATGAAATAATATAAATCGCCATCCCTATATAAATACGAAACGGTGTGAAAGTCGAGGCGGACATCCTGAACACGGTCGCCGGATTGAAACGTCTTTTCGATATTGGAGCCGGTCAGCATATTGCGGGCCTTGATGCGAATGGAAGCGTTGCCGCGTCCCGATTTGTTGTGGCTGTATTCGATAACCTTGAAGAGCATATCGTCCAGCTCGAAGGTTACACCTTTACGAAGATCATTTACATCANNCAAGTGCAGGCAGAGAGCACAGAGAATCTTATTTATTTTTCCTGGTGAACACTGTGATCTTCGTGGTGAGATTGTAGATCATCCATCCTTTTGCCGCTTCAAAGTCCAGATGAAGCAGAAAATTTCAAGCGGCGGGATTATACCGCACTCGGTCACAAAT
>PMLN01000135.1 GCA_003158885.1 Anaerolineae bacterium | reverse complement strand
GTATGAGATGGATACGCTTGGCCGCCCCTCCTGGGCCAATTCCAACGCCGCCAAGAAGGCCATGATTGCCAACCGTATCGGCGACTTCGGATTTTTGATCGCCTCGTTCCTGATCTTCTGGGCGTTCCACAGCCTGCAATTTGACCAGGTCTTTCAGCAGGCGCCTGCCATTGCCGCCAGCAATCCGGGCTTGATTACTGCCATCACGCTCTTCCTGCTCATCGGTGTGACCGGCAAATCGGCGCAGATTCCGCTCTTTGTCTGGCTGCCGGATGCGATGGCCGGTCCAACGCCGGTCTCGGCCTTGATCCATGCCGCCACCATGGTTACGGCGGGTGTCTATCTCATCACGCGTTCCGCCGCCTTGTATGTGACTGTGCCTGCTGCGCAGTTCATTGTGGCCTTGGTAGGCGCAGTGACTGCGCTCTTTGCCGCCACCATTGCCGTTGGACAGTACGATATCAAAAAAGTGCTGGCCTATTCCACCATCAGCCAATTGGGCTTTATGGTGGCGGGCGTGGGCATGGGCGCCTTCGATGCGGGTATGTTCCATCTTGTCACGCATGCCTTCTTCAAGGCGTTATTATTCCTTTCCGCCGGTTCCGTCATCCTTGGCATGGAACGCGGCCACCATCATTTGTCTCATCACGAGGGACATAACCCTCCGTCGAAGGCGAGCGGTCATAAGGAAAAGCATTCCGAGGAAGTCTTCGATCCCGGCGATATGCGTAACATGGGCGGGCTTCGCAAGACTATGCCGGTCACGTTTTGGCTTTATCTGACGGGTACGCTGGCTTTGGCGGGTATTTTCCCGTTTGCCGGCTTCTGGTCGAAGGATGAGATCCTGGCGAATGCCTTCAGCCAGGGCTTTACAGCCGTTTATTGGTTGTTGACGATTGCCGCCTTTTTCACCGCCTTTTATATGGGGCGCCAGATTTGGATGGTGTTCTTCGGCGCACCCCGTCATGAGGCCGCCGCGCACGCCGAGGAAAGCCCGAAGGTGATTACCGTTCCCTTGATGGTGTTGGCCGTTTTATCGGTCCTGGGCGGCGCGCTGAATCTGCCCGGCGTCGAAACATTGAGCCATTGGCTCGCAGGCACCGTTGAATTCATCAAACCCGGTGAATTCGTCTGGAGCGTTGCACTGATTTCCACCGGCCTGGCTTTGCTTGCCATCCTGATCTCATGGCTTCTTTACGGGCGCAGGCCGCTCAAAGCCGGAGAGGTGGATCCGCTCAAAAAGGCGTTTGGTCCGATCTTTACCGGCATGGAACGCAAGTGGTTTGTGGATGAACTTTATTGGGCTGTCTTTGTGGATCGTTACGTGGATATTTCCCGTTTTGTTGCGGATGTGATTGACGGGAAATTCTGGCATGACTGGTTCCACGAGAAGGTGATTGTGGGCACATATAACTGGTTGAGCCATGTCGCGCTCAATCAGGTCGTGGATCAGCGTGGCATTGATGCCTTCTTCAACAGCGTGGGTGAATGGACGAAGGATCTTGCCGCGAGTTTGCGCCGCTTCCAGAATGGGTTTGTCCGAAGTTATGCGCTCTTTGTGCTCATCGGTGTCGTTGCAATTTTGGGCTATCTGCTTTTCAAATAACTTGTAGGATGAGGTTCACATGGAATTTATTCTTCAACCCCTCACGCTCCTGACNNTTCTTCCCGCTTCTGGGCGTGCTTGTCCTGTTGTTCATTCCGGGTGAGAGAAAAAACATTTCGCGCTGGGTTGCGCTGGTTACGACTCTGATCACTTTTGGCATTTCGATCTGGGTGCTGACCTTGTTCAACGCCTCCAACCCTGACTTGCAGTTGGTCGCCAAATATGATTGGATCACCGTTGCCGGGTGGAATATTCAATATCACCTCGGCTTGGATGGGCTGAGCATCCTGCTGGTCTTGTTGACTGCCTTCCTGACGCCGATCTCCATTCTTTCAACCTGGAAGGCTATTGACGAGCGTGTGAAGGATTTCATGCTGTTCTTCCTTTTACTGGAAGTGGGCATGCTGGGCGTGTTTCTCGCTCAGGATTTATTCCTCTTCTATATCTTCTGGGAATTCACGCTCGTCCCGATGTATTTCCTGATTGGTATCTGGGGCGGACCGCGCCGCATTTACGCGGCGGTCAAGTTCTTCCTTTATACAATGGCGGGTTCCATCCTGATGCTTCTGGCAATTTTATGGCTGGGCGTTAATCAGGGCACGTTCTCCGTTCCCGATCTGATCGCCAAAGGCGGCATTGATCCGCATACGCAGTTGTGGCTGTTCATCGCCTTTGCCGCCGCCTTCGCCATCAAAGTTCCGATGTGGCCCCTTCATTCATGGCTGCCCGATGCCCACGTCGAGGCGCCGACCGCCGGTTCTGTGATCCTTGCCGGTGTTTTGCTGAAAATGGGAACCTATGGTTTTCTGCGCTTCAACCTGACCCTCTTCCCGCAAGCGGCGGTACAGGCCGCGCCGGTGATTGCAGTTCTGGCTGTGATCGGGATCATCTACGGCGCTGCGGTTTCCTATGCCCAGACCGACATCAAAAAACTGGTTGCTTATTCCTCGGTCAGCCACCTTGGATTTGTGATGCTTGGGTTGTTTGCGCTCAATCCCCAGGGTATCTCCGGCGCAATCCTGCAAATGATCAACCACGGCCTCAGCACGGGTGCGTTGTTCCTCCTGGTCGGCATGGTTTATGAGCAGACGCACACGCGCGAGTTCAAAGTCTACGGAGGCTTGTGGAAGATTATGCCGGTCTTTGGCACGTTCTTCCTGATCGTGGCCCTTTCTTCCATGGGATTGCCCGGCTTGAACGGTTTCATAGGAGAATTCACGATCCTGCTTGGCGCCTTCGGCTCGACCGTGCTTCATTCACCCTGGTATGCCGGTCTGGCGGCGCTGGGTGTGATCATGGCGGCTGTTTATATTCTTTACATGTTCCAAAAGATATTCATGGGCCCGGAAGGTTCGATTGTCGAGGAGCTTAAAAAGCACGGCCATGCCCTGCGCGATTTGAACTGGCGCGAGATCGTGACCGTTGTGCCTCTGCTCATCTTTATCTTCTGGATCGGACTTTATCCTGCCCCGTTCTTTCATCTGATCGGCCCCGCTGTGGATAAACTCGCCGCGGGGCTGCAAGCTGCCGCGACAGCCATGAGATGATTTAGCCTTTAGCGATCAATCATGCCTGACTGCTGATCGCTGAAAGCTGACCGCTGACAAAACTATGCCTCCTCTCAATTTTTCTCTCATCCTTCCGCTTCTCACGCTGACCGTTTGGGCCTGCCTGCTTTTGCTGGTTGACCTCTTCGTCAAGCGCAAAGGGATTACGGCTCTGCTTGCCGCTGTGGGCCTGGCCGGTTCGCTTGGTTTAACCATCTCACAGGTCGGCTCATCGGGCGCCGGTTTCAATAACATGGTTGTGCTCGATGGCTTTTCCATTTTTGTGGATGCGCTCCTGCTGGTTGCGGGCTTGTTGGGCGTTGCCCTCGCCTACGGTTATCTCAAACGCATGGACCTCGAGCGCGGCGAATATTACGCGCTCCTGCTGTTCAGCATTACAGGCATGCTGCTCATGGCGCAGGCCGCCGATCTCATCATCGTTTTCCTGGCTCTTGAAATGCTTTCCATCCCGCTCTATGTCCTTTCTGCATTTGCGCGGCCCAGGCTCGAATCGGAGGAAGCCGGACTCAAATACTTTTTGCTGGGCGCCTTCTCGACGGGATTCGTGGTGTACGGGATTGCCTTGGTCTTTGGCGCCGTCGGTTCGACTTCGTTGAGCGCCATCGTCAGCGCCGCATCATCCGGGACTGCGGACGTACTTTTGTTAACGATTGGTTCGGGTCTTATTCTGGTCGGGCTTGCTTTTAAGGTGGCGGTCGTCCCGTTCCACATGTGGACCCCCGACGTTTATCAGGGTGCGCCTTCCGCAGTGACTGCCTTCATGGCCGCCGGCGCCAAGATCGCCGGCTTCGCGGCCTTGTTCCGTGTCTTTGCATTGGCCTTTCCTTCCCTGGCTTCCAGCTTGACGCCGGTCATTGCAGTGCTGTCCGCCTTGACGATGATCGTCGGCAATCTGGTTGCCATCGCACAGACCAATATTAAACGCCTGCTTGCCTATTCCTCCATTGCCCATGCCGGTTATATCCTGATGGCTTTTGTGCCTTATGGCCAGCCAAACATAGTGGCGACTTCAGTCGCTGCCGGGCTTTTCTATCTTGTCTCTTATGTACTGACCAACTTTGGCGCCTGGGCAGTGGTAATCGCCTTGGAGAAATCAGAGGGCAAGGGACTGGAGATCAGTGATTATGCCGGCTTGGGACGCAAATATCCCGCTTTGGCCGCCGCCATGACCGTCTTCATGCTCTCTCTGACGGGTATCCCGCCGACGCTGGGCTTTGTAGGCAAGTTCTATTTGTTCCGTGCCGCCATTGCCGGACAGTTCTATTGGCTGGCCGTGATCGGCGTGCTGACCTCGCTCATCTCCGCCTACTACTATTTGCGTGTGGTCGTGACCATGTATATGCGCGAGGGCGAGCCTGAGATCGCCAGCGAGCCGTGGCTCAACCTCACCTGGGGATTATCTGCCCTATTGACGGTCATTATCAGCCTCGTGCCGCAGGTATTGTTTGCCTGGGCCAGCGCGGCGGTGTTGAAGTTGTTCTAGCCGGTAAAATAAACAAGCAAAAGGGAGCTGGAAGGTTACCATCTCCTTTTTTGTCTCAACTTAGGCCGCCATCTTGTGCGGCGAAATCTGCCAAATGGAATTGCCTGATTTCTTTATCCATGGTGAACCCATTCCCAATCACCATTCACCAATTACCATTCCCCATTTCCTACCCGTGTTGACAAATGCCTTATCCCATAGTAATATTTCTGGCGCTCTTTGCCGCCCGCCGAGGTAGCTCAGTGGAAGAGCAGGGGACTCATAAGCCCTTGGTCGTGAGTTCAAATCTCACCCTCGGCACCTTTGGAGACCGCCCAACACAGGCGGTCTTTTTATTGTCGCTAACTTTGCTCGCGATTTGCTCGTGCGAGATGCTCGTCCGATTTGCTCGTGCAATATGCTCGTGGCGCCGTCCTCGGCGCCTGTCGGGTTGAGAACGGGACTCATCCAGCGAGTAGATTTGCCTGCTTTCGCGGATTGATCCACCCGTCTGGTGCGACGCACTGCGTAAGGTGCTCAAAGTCCATGAAGTGTCATTGCGAGGGTGTTCTTCCCGAAGC
>PMLN01000066.1 GCA_003158885.1 Anaerolineae bacterium | reverse complement strand
CGCTTTCGTGATCTACTGAGTATGGTGGGGACCGGGTTCATTCACATAAAAAGGAGAATATAATGTCCAAAAAGATTCTTGTTTCTGTAACTCTCATTCTGGTGCTGGCGCTCAGTGCTTGCGGTTCGGCTCAAGGCCTGGCTGGTTCGGCGGGCCTGGCACAAGCAAATGCCGCGGCGTTCGCCAACGCGGCGGCTAACGCAAACGCTTCTGCCGCGGCGGTAGCTAATGCCGCGGCGAAAGCTAATGCGGATGCCAGCGCAGCCGCTTCTGCCTCTGCATCAGCCGCCGCTTCCGCGTGCTCTGCGGCCTCAGCGAGTGCCTCCGCTTCTGCCGCCGCGGCCGCCAAAGCCGCCGCCGATGCGAACGCTTTGGCCAGCCTCGCGGCCAATGCAGATGCAACAGCCCAAGCCAACGCAGCTGCCAGCGCAGCCGCCTCGGCGAAGGCCGCCGCGGACGCTTCTGCCGCTGCGCTTGCCAACGCCAACTTTAATGCCGCCGCCGCTGCCTCAGCGGAAGCTTCAGCGTATGCCTCTGCTTCTGCCGCCGCATCCGCCGCCGCAGAAGCCTATAGTTATGCGGCCGCTTCCGCCAATGCTGATGCAACTGCCGCCGCGAATGCCGCCGCGAATGCCGCCGCTTCCGCAACCGCGGCCGCGAAAGCCGCTGCCGATGCGAATGCCGCTGGAAATGCCGCTGCAGCGGCTAAGGCCTCTGCCAATGCCCTCGCCAGCGCCCAAGCTGCCGCCTCTGCTGAGGCCCAAGCTGCTTCCGCTGCTAATGCGGTGGTTGTCACGCAAACTTCCAGTGGCACAGACATGCCTATGCTTATCATCGGCTTGGTAGTCATCATTGTTCTGGCTGCCATTGCCTACTTCCTCAGCAAACGTAGATCAAGCAAGATATAGAAACGATAATCACCTGAGTTAAGATCCCCGTCTTTGATATATCAAAACGGGGATTTTTGTGGTGAGCCATTAGAAAGGAACTTCTGATGCTTCGTAAAATCTTCCTTGTACTTTTGCTGACAAGCATATTGGTTTCTGGATGTAGAACTCAAACCACCACCGCAACCGAGCCACAATTCAAGGCCATTTCAACGGAACCGGTGACAGCATCCGATACAGAGTTATATGCGACTCTCTCCGCCATAAATCCGCCCCCCGCCAACCTCGTTGACCTGGCTATAGCCATTAAGGGCGTTGATCCCGCTACTCTAACTACTCCCCCAAGCCAACCCCTGCAGACTTATCAAGTAGGCGATACCCGAACTTTCTGGACGCATAACAACGACACGTTCGAGTTCCAGAACATCACTGCCAAATTGATGTACATCTCAAAACATGCTTATTTCTGGCAGGATCAAGCCAGCCAGCCTCTCAACGCATCCGGGAAAATTGCCACCTCCGCAGATTGGGCAGCGATCGGGGACAGTTTCGATAATTCCTATGAGATTGACCGTGCTGTATTGGGTCATGAAGTATCTCCCGCCTTGAACAGGGATCCGCGCCTCTTCGTGATTTATTCGGATTCGCTCGGGAAAGTCGGCGGCTATTTTGGCCAGGCCGATCAGCTTCCGGCGGCGGTTGAGCCGCATTCCAATCAAGGCAATTACTTTTTCATATCCAATACCTGGTCATCCGGTGTTGCCAGCGAATACAACAAGGAAGTTTTAGCGCACGAGTTCCAGCATATGATCCGGAAGAACACGAATCCCAATGAAGACGGTTGGATGAATGAAGGGCTGAGCATGCTTGCCCAACAACTGGTTGGAATGCGCGGGGATAATTACGTACCGGATTATTTGGCCAATCCCGATCAATCCCTTTGGCTTTGGACCAGCAGTCCGCAGGATTACGGCCAGGCATTCTTATATATGGAATACCTTTACGAACAAATGGGAACAAAATTCATCACCGCCCTTGGGGCCGATCCCAAAGTCGGGCTGGCAAGCATTGATGATGTTTTAGCTTCATTCAAGTCAAAGCGTAACGCAGATGACATGGATGCCGACTCGATCACGGCGGCGTTCTTCAACGACCCTAAACTGTTCTCCGGGCTATTCGCTTATAAAACGCCGACGATTCCCACCATTGCCCCGCATTACGCGTTCACTTCCCTGCCCGCCATCTATCAGGGCACAGTGCAACAATATGGCGGCGTGGACATCATGAGCTTCACTGGAAAAAATAAAACCACGCTAACATTTACCGGCGACCAAGTGGTCAGCTTACTTCCCGCCGAGGCGCACAGTGGCGATTATATGTGGTGGTCGGATCGCTTCGACTCAACCTTTAGCACACTCACCCGTGAAGTGGATTTAACCAAAGTCTCGGCTGCCACACTCAAGTATTGGACTTGGTACGATGTCGAAGAAAATTGGGATTACGCCTATTTGATGGTCTCCACCGATAATGGCACACACTGGACGATTGTACCTGCCACATCCAGCCGCGAGACTAATCCCAACGATCAGAACATGGGTCATGGATTTTCCGGTAAAAGCGGCGGCGCAAACGCGGCTTGGATTCAAGAGACTGCTAACTTAATTGCTTATGCTGGCAAGAAAATCCTGCTGCGCTTTGCAATGCAGACCGACATATCCGTCAATAAATTTGGTTTCGCCGTGGATGACATCTCCATCCCTGAAATCGGTTGGAGCGATAATGTCGAAGCGGGCGATTCTGGCTGGACCGCCGATGGCTTTGTTCGCATTCACAACCGCGTCCCACAAATTTGGCGTGTGCGCGCGGTGGAACAAAATAAAGATGGCTCCATCATTGTGCATGATATCGATATCGTGAATGGCACCGGCAAACTCAATGTTGATTTCAGCAACTTGAACCGGCTGATCGTTTTCGTCATCGGACAGACGCGTTTTACATCCATCCCCGCATCTTACAAAGTAGAGGTTTCCCCCAGTTGGCCGTAGTCAAACAGAGTGTATAAGGCAATTATCCCTTGTCACCATGTAATGACTTTGGACATTCTGTTTATTACCTTACAAAGCCGCCTTTACAGCGGATACATGTTGTAAAGGGGCGCTCACCAATTGTTTTATAACAGCTTTCGATCGGATATCATATTTTTCCTTGACAGACTTCAAAATGGAAATATAATTACCTGCATTCATAAATAAACGCAACGACCGGGACGAGTAAGCGGCTCCCGTTTCTGACAGGGAGAACAAGCCGAAGATTGAGAGCTTGTTCCAGAGATAACCGCTGAAAACCACCCGCAAGCGTAAATCTGAAAGCGATCCGCGATTAGGAAGAACGGTTGGCTCCGTTAGAGGCCCAAGAGACGAGTCCATNNGGACTCAAATCGGGTGGAACCGCGTGAATCAAATTCTCGCCCCGTATTCGGGCGAGAATTTTTTATTAATGCCGCCCACCTGCCCTAACGGGCAAGGAGCCGGCAGGAGGTCGCTATGACTGAAGATGGAACCACTCTCACCCCATGGCGGCTCGGAGGTTTGCACCTGTTTTCCTCTGCGGCCGCGTAAAACTCGTCGAAACAGGAACAACCCAAACGCTCGCAGTGTCTGCATCCTATGCAGGCACAGGTGAGCAAAACCGAAGTGCAAGGAAAGGAAGCGAAAATGTCACAACCACAGGAACGCTACGAAGATTCACATCTTTATCGAATCCGGCATTCCGCCGCGCACATCATGGCGCAGGCAGTCATGGGAATATTCCCGGATGGAAAGGTTACCATCGGGCCGCCGGTTGAGAACGGCTTTTATTATGATTTCGACCTGCCGCGCAATCTGACGCCTGAAGACCTCGAACAAATCGAGAAGCGGATGCGGCAAATCATCGCGGGCAAGTTCGAGTTCGAGAAGAAAGTCGTCTCGGCGGATGAGGCGCGCAAGATCTTCAAGGACCAGCCTTATAAGATCGAATTGATCGATGGGCTTGAAAAAGGCGGACTCGATGAATACGGTAATCCGCTTAAGGAGAAGCCTGAAATTTCGATCTATCAGCAGGATACGTTCGTGGATCTATGCCGCGGGCCGCATGTCCAGAACACGAAAGAGATCAAGCCGGACGCCATCAAGCTGATGAATGTAGCCGGCGCATATTGGCGCGGCGACGAACATAACAAGATGCTGCAGCGCATTTACGGCACGGCCTGGGAAAGCAAGAAAGACCTGGATAATTATCTCTGGCAGTTGGAAGAAGCCAAGAAGCGCGATCATCGCAAACTGGGCAAGGAACTGGAAATCTTCATGTTCGATGACGAGGTCGGTCCCGGGCTGCCACTCTGGCTTCCAAACGGCGGTGTGATGATCGAAGAACTGGAGAAGCTCGCCAAAGAGACGGAAGAGAAAGCCGGTTATCTGCGCGTACGCACGCCGAACCTGACGAAGGAAGACCTGTTCATCCGGTCAGGCCATCTGCCCTATTATGCAGAGTCGATGTATCCGCCCATGATATTGGAAGGCGTGAAATATTACGTCAAACCGATGAACTGCCCGATGCATCACAAGATTTTCGCATCCAAAGGCCGTTCCTATCGCGATCTGCCCATCCGCCTCGGCGAATATGGCACGTGCTACCGCTATGAAAAGTCCGGCGAACTCTTTGGCTTGATGCGCGTCCGTTCGATGCAGATGAACGACGCCCATATCTACTGTTCCGAGGAACAATTCGAGCAGGAGTTCATGGGCGTGGTGGCGCTGTACCACAAATACTTTGA
>PMLN01000259.1 GCA_003158885.1 Anaerolineae bacterium | reverse complement strand
CTCATTGCATAAATCTCTAAACTGGATTGCGCCAAAAGCAGGGCAAAATCGGTAGTTCTGGTTTAGATATTTACGCAGTACTCTGCAAGACGATCTATTTGGAAGGAACCAAACGCCAGAACAAGACCCCGGCCAGCAAAGCCAAGGCTGCGCCGAAGTAGAACGGCGCGCTGGCACCAAAGCCATGCCACGTACCAAGGCCCTGCCATAGTACACCCGCAATCACAGAAGCCGGCAACACGGTAATCCCAATGGCGGCATTGTAGAGGCCGTAGGCGGCGCCGCGCCGTTCCTCAGGAACAAAGTCGGCAACGAGCGCCCGGCCGACGCCATCCGTGGCGGCATAATAGATCCCGTACAAAGCATAAAGAACCCAAACATGCCAGCCGGCATTCGAAAAAGCCAGTCCGAGATAGACGAGGCCATACGCGATCCAGCCGCCGATGATGAGACGGCGGCGGCCAATTTTATCCGACCACGAACCCAGGGGACCCGATAACGAGGCATAAACAAAGTTGAAGGTCATCAACATCAACATGATCTGGACGATATCCAGGCCGCGATTCTGACCCAGAAGAATGATAAAGGAATCCGAGGAATTGCCGAGAGTGAAGAGCAGAACCACGAACAGAAAAAGTTTAAAGCGGGAATCAAGGCCTTCCAAGGAGGGAAGCGCCGATTTCCGTTTGGTCTTCATGGGGACTTCGTGCGCTCCCCAGATCAGCGCCACCACACCCAAAACAGCCGGGATGAAACTAATCAATACGGCAATCTGGAAGGTATGCTGTTCCAGTTTAAGGCCGTTGGCTTCGGTGAACCAGACGATCAGCGCCGCAATCCCAAGCCCGAGAAACGCACCCGCGGTATCGCCAGCGCGATGAACACCGAAAGCGAGTCCGCGTTGTTTTTCGTCAATGCTATCCGCCACCAAGGCATCGCGCGGAGCGGTGCGGATGCCTTTTCCCAGGCGATCCGAAAATCTAACGCCCAGAACTGCTTCCCAGGAACTTGCAATAAAAAGAAAGGGCTTGGAGACAGTGGAAAACGCATAGCCCGCAACCGCCAGCCATTTGCGCTGACCGAGCTTATCCGAAAGCGAACCGGTGTAAACCTTCATCAGGCTGGCTGTCGTTTCGGCGATGCCGTCAATCAGACCAATGATGGCGGTGCCGACGCCCAGCACGTTGGCGAGATAAAGCGGAACAAGATTGAAGATCATCTCCGAGGAGATATCGGTGAAGAAGGAAGCGATTGTGACCGCCCAAATGTTGCGCGGCAGGCTTCGAAGCGAGGATTTTGATTCGGTGTTTTCCAAGATAATGCTCTCCTTATTTTATACGCCTAATAAGCTGCTATCTATTATCACTTGGCCCAACAAGTAAAATGCTTATGTAATTATCAATAACCATTTCCTGCTTTTTGAGAGTTTCAGAACGCATCTTTTGAATAATTTCAATGAAGGAGGTAATGGATTCCGGCGATGTAATTTCCCCGTAACGGCTAAAGAAGTTTGCTATACTTTCAATAACACTTTTACTTCCATAAATTGCTACTCGGGCTTTTGAGTCTGCTAGAAGAATTGTGGATTCTAATTCTCTTCCCTTATTATGATGCCTCTGTGCGATTGTAATTCCAGCAAGAGATTTCACGAAATCCACATACGATTGAGCTTTGAGAGTTTGATGTTGTTTCAAAGATTCAGTCGATCTGGAAAAAATATATTGAAGAATAGCACCAATAACGATACCGACTAGCGCGACCAAAGCAGTTGCCACATCAAAATTGTTTCCATTCATTGCGTCATCCTTTCTGTTCGGTAACAATTATCATTGCATATTTTATTGCGTGACTCTTGATACGATTATTCGCCGCCACCATCATCCGCCGCACCCGGCTGTTCGATCTTCACTATTTCGCCATGCACATTGATGATCACTTTAAATCCTAACATTCCCAAGTAGGCGCGGCTTTCCTCGGGGATGCCCTGCTGCATGAGAGCATCGAGCTGTTGATCCATGTTCTTGAGCTGATTCTCGATCAATGCTTTGGTGAAAATGTCCTCCTGCCCCAGCATTTTGGCGGCCTGCTCAGAGACATAGCCTTCACTGCCCTTCATGAGTTCCTGGAAATGTCCCAACACCTGGTGATCCACATCCCTGGCCGGAATGTGGCGGCGAAAACCGGCGTCATCCACAACATAAAACGGTTCATCGCCAACGATGGCAGTCTCCACCACGCGATCATTCTCATCCACAACGAGACCGGCGAACAAAGCTTGTCTGGGCATCGATCAATCCTCAATGTTTTTGACCGGCGATGGACACGGATGAAAAGCTTTGAAATCCATCCAAATATCTGCATCCACCGGCGGCATCAAAATCTCTTTACGAATTCGCTGAAACCACATCCACGCGCGTGCCTGAACCGGGTTGATAGAGATACACCGTTTCGGGCGGGACAAGAGGGCTGGTCCAGCGATAGATGAATTTCGCATCGTCCGGCGTCAAATTCACGCAGCCATGACTGCGCGGCCGGCCATAATCATTATGCCAGTAGGTGCCGTGGAACGAAATGCCCGTGCTGGTAAAGAAACTGACCCACGGCACACCGGGCAAATCGTAACCGCGTCCCGCCCCCACCTCGCCATCATTGGTCATGTGAATCGTCGAGCCTTTGTGGAAGGTCAGATAATCGCCGGGAGGCGTGCGCGTGCCTTTGCCCCCGCTGGAACAACGCGCAATCAGAACCGCTTTTTCGCCTTCAAAGGCCGTTACCAATTGGGCATCGGTATCCACATAAATATGTTTGTCTGCATCAGGAACATCGGCGGAAAGCGGGCTCAGTTCATCGTCCGGGACGAGACGCATATCCTGTGCAGAAATAAAGAACGAAGCATCCAAATGCTTATCGTAGATTTTGTACCAAATCGTCTTCTCGTATTTATTGACCGCCACATCCGTGACCCAGTGTGTGGTGCGATAGTAGGCACGATAGGCATGATCGGCCCAATACGCCGAATCGACCCTGAGATCGCTATAGGGAACGGTGATCTCACCCAATTGTCCGGCAGCCGGAACTTGATAAAGAGGCACCTGGTAATTGGTTTCCACCGGCTGGAAGTAACCGGAGTAGGCATAACCGCCGCCGATTTGGAACCAGGTTTTATTAAAAGGATTGCCAAAGCCTAAATCACCATCCGCCTGGCCGGTCACATCCACCACCACATCGCGATCGAACGTGTGCAGCGAATTGGCTCCGAAAGACGGCTGGTTGAACAAGTCCACGCCGCTGAAAGCGACGCGCGCGTGAGTCACCGATGAGGCAAAGGCCCGTTCAAGGCGCAACTCAGATAAGAACAATCCAAGCAAGCCAGCGCTGGAAAGCTTGAGAAAATCACGACGGGAAAAATTAGGGATAAGGTTCATAAGTATGTTTGTGTCATTGAGAGACCGGGCAGGGGCCGCAATGACATGCTATTTTATTCCATAATCTGCACTTTGGTGCCTCGATGAAAAACATCATAAGCAAATTCGTCCTGCGGCGCAACGAGGGGCTTCGTCCAGCGGAAAAGCCATTTCGCGGCGGAAGGCGACAAGTTGACACAACCATGCGAATGTGGATGACCGAAGTCATTGTGCCAATAGGTGCCATGCAGGGAAATGCCGCTCTCGGTAATATACATCACCCAAGGCACGCCGGGCAGGTCAAAGCCATTGGCGGCGAGGTCGCCAGCCGCCATGTGACGGGTCGGACGCTTATGATAGGTTGTAAAGGAGCCGGTCGGGGTGGTATACGTTCCATTGCTAAAGGCTTCACCGCTGGCCACACGCGTGACGAAGACCGGATGCTCGTTCTCATAAGCGAACAAAAGCTGATCGTTCAAGTGCACTTCGATCCGCTTTTGGGCATCGGGTATGTCCGTTGAAAGTGGAGAGAGTTCATCGGCTGAAAGGATGCGAAGATGTTCACCCGGAGCATAAACCTTTTGATTCCATTTATCGTCGAGGACTTCATACCAAATCTTACCATCCTGGCGACTTGGGATGGCACGCGTGATCCAATGAACGCTTTCATAATAAAGCCGGTATCCAAAGGGCGATGAGCCATCAGGTTTATCCAGGGCATCGGTAAAAGGCACGCTGACTTCGCCAAGGATACCGCCGGTCGGAATGTCCGATACGGGCGCATTCAAAACGGTTTGCACGGGTTGAATATCGCCTGAATAGGCATAGCCTTGATCACCGATCTGATACCAAACGCGGTTATAAGCGGTTTGATCGTCGCTGATGGCGATATCGGTAATCGGCAGGACGAGGTCGCGCCAAAAGAGTTTGACCTGTTTGCCGGTGAATGCGGGCCGGTCATAGGTCCAAAGCAGATTCGTGGTGACGCGTCCCTGTTGTGAATCGAAGATATCATCAAAAACAGAACGAAGCGGCAGGCGAGGCATAAACAGGCCGGCCAAACCCAACCCGCTCCATTTAAGAAAGTCTCGCCGCGTGAAATTCGCGTTCATTCAGCCATCGTTTTTAAAAACAACCATTAAACTGCGACAGGCACAACAGACTCCAAGGAAAAACCTACATCTTAAGAAACATCGCTTTTGGCGGCGCCCCAGAATCTTTGCAGGGTTTCCGCCAGCAAAGCATGTTCGGGTTTCTGAAGATCCGCATCCTGATCGAATAATCTTTGCGCCTGGGCACGCGCCTTCTCGATCAGGACCACATCGGTAATGCTCGCCATGCGCAAGGCAGTGCCGTAACCCGATTGGCGCGTGCCGAGAAACTCGCCGGGGCCGCGCTGTTTCAGGTCGAGTTCTGCCAGAACAAAGCCGTCGTTCGATTGCGCCATGGCCAGCAAGCGTTCGTTTTCGGCCGCGTCCTCATGCGTGGGGATCAGCAGACAATACGATTGCTGAGAGCTGCGCCCCACACGGCCGCGCAGCTGATGGAGCTGCGCCAGGCCAAAACGATCCGCACCTTCGATGAGCATCACGGTGGCGTTGGAAACATCCACGCCGACTTCGACCACAGTGGTCGAAACGAGGATATCGTATTTCTTATCGCGAAACATCAACATGGTGCCGTCTTTTTCGTCGGGCTTCATGCGTCCATGCAGAAGGCCCAGCTTGAGATCGGGAAAAATTTCCTTCGATAGAACTTCATAATCATCCACAGCGGCGCGCAAGTCTTCCAGCTTTTCGCTTTCTTCAATCAGGGGATAAATGATGAAGGCCTGTCGGCCATCCTTGATCTGCCCGCGAACCAAGGTGTAGGCGCGCTCGCGTTCCTGCGGGCGAAGCACATGGGTGCTGACCGGCTGGCGGCCGGCAGGCATTTCATCCATGACGGACAAATCGAGATCGCCGTAAACGGTCAGCGCCAGTGAACGCGGAATCGGGGTGGCGCTCATCACCAGCAAATGTGGATTGGTGCCTTTGGAACGAAGTTCGGCGCGTTGCTCGACGCCGAAGCGATGTTGTTCGTCAATCACGGCAAACTGCAAATCCTTGAATTGAACCGGCGCTTCGATCACGGCATGAGTCCCAATCACGATCTTGATCGAGCCATCGGCAAGACCAGTGCGAATGGCATCCTTCTCCGACGCAGGCGTATCGCCAACCAACAAGCGAATCTCATCCGGCCGAACGATCCCGTTTTCACCGGCCAGCAAGTTGATGAAACTACGATAATGTTGTTCCGCAAGGATACCGGTGGGGGCCATAATGGCGGCCTGGGCGTTATTGGTTGTGATGAACCCAGCCGCCAAAGCGGCCACCACGGTTTTTCCAGAACCCACATCGCCCTGCAAGAGCCGATTCATCGGCTGGCCCGAATTCAAATCGGCGCGGATATCCGCGATGGCGCGCTGTTGGGCGTTCGTGAGGATGAAGGAAAGCCCCGTTAAACGCGAAGCCAGCCAGTCATCCGAAACGGAGAAGCGGCGGGCTTCAACCCGTTTCCAATCGCGCTTCTGCCGGAGTACGCCCATTTGCAAAAAGAAAATCTCATCGAAGGCCAGGCGTTCGCGGGCAGCCTTGAGAGTATCCTGAGTATCGGGGAAATGAACCTGCAATAAGGCCTGTCCCAACGGCATCAACTGCGCGTCCTTGCGGGTGGACTCGGGCAACGAGTCCACCACGGCGGGCGCCCAATACGTGACGACTTGATTCATCAGGTTGCGAAGCCACTTCTGCGTGATCTTCGCCATGAGCGGATAAATGGGAACGATGCGATTAGTATGCAGATGCTCGATGTCCACCGGTTCCCAGTCGGGCTGGTTCATGACGAGGCGGCCAAGATATTGCTCAACCGTCCCGGAAACAGAAATCTGCATTTCTTC
>PMLN01000334.1:10583-17636 GCA_003158885.1 Anaerolineae bacterium | reverse complement strand
CGTCCGCTCGACGGTCATGGCGGCCACGCGCGAATGGCTGGATACCAACGGCTTCCTAGCCATGGACACACCGATCCTGACCCCGGCTGCGGCGGAAGGCACCACCACCCTGTTCGAGACGGAATATTTCGATGAAGGCAAAGCCTACCTGGCACAGACCGGCCAGCTTTATAACGAGGCGAACATCTTCGCCTTCGGCAAGGTTTATTGCTTTGGGCCNNGACCGAGTTCTGGATGCTCGAACCGGAAATAGCCTTCTGCGACCTCGACGGCTTAATGGAAGTCGAAGAGCAGATGATCACGCATATCGCCCAGCGCGTGCTGCGCGAGCGCAAGCCGGAACTGCTTTCATTGGGACGCGATCTGACAAAACTCGAAAACATCAAAGCACCCTTCCCGCGCATTTCCTATGACGATGCGGGCAAGATGCTGGCAGAACTTCGAGAAAAGGAAACCGATCCCGAAAAGAAGGAACTGCTCAAATTCGATTGGGGCATTGACTTCGGCGCGCCGCATGAGACGGCCATCACGAACCAGTTCGACAAGCCGGTGTTCTGCTACGGTTATCCCACCGCGGTCAAGGCCTTTTACATGGAGCCGTGGCCGGGGCGTCCGGAAGTCAGCAAGTCCGTGGATCTGCTGGCGCCGGAAGGTTATGGCGAGATCTGCGGCGGCTCGGAGCGCATCAGCGATCACGATCTCCTGCTCAAACGCATTCGCGAGCAGAAACTGCCCGAAGAGGCCTTCAAGTGGTACCTCGAGTTGCGTAAATACGGCTCGGTTCCCCATTCCGGATTCGGCATGGGCGTGGAACGCGTCACAGCCTGGATGTGCGGCATTGAGCACATCCGCGAGGCCATCGCTTTCCCGAGGATGATCAAAAGAGTGTATCCGTAATCACTATCACCACCAACCCGGCATCCAAAATGCCGGGTTTTATCTTCCTGGAGAAAGCCAAACAGGAAACCAGCGCAGGATAAAAAATCTCCGAGGTCTTTTCAACCTCGGAGATTTGATTCATTTGACCTTTTTCAAAAGCCAAATAGTAGATTTATCCCTTTTGACCTTTTAGACTCATCGACTTCTTAGACTTGTTAGACTTGTTAGACCTTTTAGACCTGTTAGACCTTTTCGACTTGTTAGACCCTTAAGAAGGTATCACCAGCACCTGCCCAACGCTGATCAGGTTGGGGTTGGCGATATTATTCGCGGCGGCGATGGCCGCCACGGTCGTGCCAAATTTGGCCGCAATGGCCGTCAGCGTATCGCCGGGTTTAACCGTGTAGGTGGTCTGAGGCGGCTTTGGGATGGATCCACCCGATGCAGGCAGGTTCAGAACTTTGCCGGGCTGGATCAAAACCGCGTTGTTGAGATTGACCAGGTCGGTCAAAGTGACATTGAATTTCAAGGCAATCGCCGCCAGCGTATCAGCGGCCTGCATGGTGTAGGTGTTTGGGGAGGGTTTCGGCGTTATCGAACTTCCGGCGAATTGGGCCAAGTCAGCCAGCGATCCATTGAAGTAATCAAAGTCCATGCCGCCTGAAAAGGCATTCAAATTCCCGGCTTTCGTATACTGCCAGATGATCCACGGCTGGAAGACGGGCGGCTGTTGGGGGATGCCGCCGGGCGTGGGCGGGTTGGCCGGATCGGTATATTCGTTGCGCGTGCCCGGCATCCAGGGATACTGTGCAATCCACAACGGATAGTTGGCCAGCCAGGCAGCGTTCACCGCATGAGAGGTCACATACAAAGTGGAGGTGTAGATCATCGGCTTGCGGCCAAAGGCAGATTCGACCGCGTCGAGCCAGGTCTTGGCGCGTGTCAGCAGCGCGTTCCCGCTCGGACTGATATCCTTCTTGTTTGCATCCAACACCGGCTCGAGGTCCAAAACGGGCGGCAGTTCGCCTTTATCGGCGCCCACCGCCTGGATAAAAGTTGCGGCCTGCTGGGCGGCATTATCCAGTTCCGAATGGAAGAAATGGAACGCGCCGCGGTACATTCCCACGCTTTTGGAGCCTTGCCAATGCTGGGAAAATTTCGAATCGGAGGAGGTATTCTCCGAAGCCTTGGCGAAAACGAACTTCACGCCCTGGTTGAAAACAGAGTTCCAATCCGAGGTGGAGTCCCATCCAGACACATCGATCCCAAATACATATGCCATGACATTCTCCTTTTTTGATCGGTTCGCTTACGGTATCTTCAAGACTTGTCCGACTTGGATCAAGTTTGGATTTGAAATATTGTTCGCGGCGCAAATCGCAGCCACCGTGGTTCCATATTTGACTGCGATGGCATACAGCGTATCACCCGCTTTGACAACATACGTCTGCACGGGAGGCGGGGCCGGGGGCTGGGGAGGCGCGGGCTGAGGAGCAGGCGGCTGCACAACCGGCGCGGCCTGCGAGGCGAAGGCGTTCAGGTCGCTCAGGGAGCCGTTGAAATAATTGAAATCCAAAAGCTGGGAAGGCGAAAAGCCGGCTAAACTCCCCTTGGCTGAATATTGCCAAATGATCCACGGCTGGAAACCGGCCGGCTGCTGGGGCATCCCGGAAGCCGGAACGGGTATGGCGGCGGCGTTCTTATATTCATCGTTCGTGCCGGGCGCATACGGGTATTGGGCCACCCACAACGGATAGTTAATCAACCACGGGGCATTGACGCCATGCTGTGTCAGGAAATAGGCGCTGGAATAGATCATGGGTTTGCGGCCAAAGGCGCTTTCCACCGGATCGAGCCAGGCTTTGATGAGCGCCAGCATCGCATTCCCCACAGGCAGGCTGATCGGATTCCCGTTCACATAGATCTGTTCGAGGTCCAGAACGGGCGGCAGTTCACCCCTATCGGCGCCCACCGCCTGGATGAAGGCCGCGGCCTGCTGGGCCGAATTATTCGTTTCGGGATGGAAGAAATGATAGGCGCCTCTTAACATGCCCACGCTTTTGGAACCCTGCCAATGCTGTATAAACTTCGGATCGGAAGAGGTGTGCTCCGAAGCTTTAACGAAAACAAATTTTACGCCTTGACTGCTGACTGTGCTCCAGTTCGGACTTTCGACCCATCCGGACACATCGATCCCAAATACAGATGCCACGGTTCGCCTCCTTGAGATGATCCAACGCTGTTAGGGGGTGCGCGTTACTACAGGATCGTTAACGCTCCAACTGTTTAAGCTTAGCATATATTTAAAACAATTGCAATGCCCGCAGGTTAATTTTGGCTCTCCAGGAGTTGCCGTGATNNTTTTAATCACGGCGATTCCCAATGAGCCTTAATTTTTCTCTCCCCACGCTCATTTGAATATGGTATAAAGATTACGCCCTGCTGTGTTCGTGATATTGCACTCTCCGTTTTGGGCCAACACTAATACCTAGGGTCTCTTGTCTCACAGAAATTACGCGATAGGCCTGAGCCAAGGCGGCGTTTCTGGGCGGGGACCCGCCTGCGATAGCAGGTTCAAAACTCCGCAATACACGGCATGCGCGGGGCATCTTTTATGTCTTGACGGGGAGTGGGTTCATTAATTTCTCAACACAGAGCTCACGGAGAAAAATAAAAGGAAAAAAACTCTGTGTTCTCCGTGTGGCAGAACCGCATTTAACCGTGGTTGAATTTTTTTGCCACGGATTGCCACAGATTTTCACGGATTCTGAGCTCCAATCTGTGGTAATCCGTGAAATCCGTGGCTGGTTTTTAAGAAGAATGGNNCACGGTTGATTGTAGTGCTACCTTCCGTGTGCTCCGTGGTGAATGCTTCGGAAGCCCACGAAATGAACCACTTTCTCTTGACAATTTCCTTGACCTGCGTGTAAAATCATGTCTAAGTTAAAAATCGAATAACGGAGAATTAGCGGCTGGGTCCCGCATTGCGGGATCACGAGGTGGAGGTTCCGTCCCGCGAGGGACGCGCTACCCGCTCTCACCCTGAAGAGGGCACGAGAGCGGAAAAATCGGATCGATCAGCGGATGCCTCTGGAGCCTGTCACGGACTCCCTTCTCCCTTCCAGAAAAGCGCAACGAGCAGCGAGTTTCCAAAACTCCCTGACTTGCCGTCGAAAAACATGCAGCAATGTGTGGATATAAGATGGGCGCAGTGAAACAGGCATTTTCAGATGCTTGTTGTGTCATGGAAGGGCTTTCTTTTTTAATTGCATCATTGCGTTAAAACAGGTATGCCCCGGCATACCTGTTTTATTTAACGGATGTTACCGCACCGTCCCGAAGGTTTTGGCAAAAAACCTGCCGGAATTGAGAAAGCCTTCGGGACGTTCTGCGTAAGGTAAGTTATTTAAAGCAAGAATCGGGTATGCGGCCCGCAGAGAGGTTCCTATAATTCAGGCACCGTTCAAAGGAGAAGAAATGGAAAAACCTCTCACCGATTACAAACAGCTTTCCGAAGATTACCTGCGCATCGAGCAGGCGATCCAGTACCTTGAAATCCATTATAAAGACCAGCCCAACCTGGATGAAGTGGCGGCCAGCATCGGATTGAGTGAATATCATTTTCAGCGGATGTTCACACGCTGGGCAGGCGTCAGCCCCAAGCGCTTCCTGCAATACCTGACCAAGGAAGGCGCCAAGGAATTGCTCAGCCAATCCGAAAACCTGCTGGATACCACCTACCAGGTCGGACTTTCGAGCCTGGGACGCCTGCATGATCTTTTTGTCACCACCGAGGCCATCACTCCCGGAGAATACAAGTCGCGCGGCCTTGGCTTGTCCATCCGCTACGGTATCCATCCGACCCCGTTCGGTAAATGCCTGATCGGACTGACCGAGCGCGGCATCTGCCACCTCAGCTTTGTGCAGACCAGCGAAGGCGATGCGATCGACGCCCTGGTTGCGGAGTGGCAGGCAGCCAAAATGGTCGAAGACCAGCGCAGTACCGCCCCGCTGGTCGCGCCCATCTTTGACCTGCGCCAGCGCGAGAAAGCGGCCCTGCACTTGCATTTGAGCGGCACCAACTTCCAGATCAAGGTTTGGGAGGCCCTGCTGAATATCCCGGCCGGCGCGGTGACCACCTACGAGCACATTGCCATGGAAGTCGGCAATCCACACGCCACGCGGGCGGTGGGTACGGCGGTGGGACACAACCCGATCGCGGTGTTGATCCCCTGCCATCGCGTGATCCGCAAGGTCGGCGGGTTTGGCAATTATCGGTATGGCACACCGCGCAAGATGGCTTTGCTTGGCTGGGAAGCAAGCCGGACACAAAGTGAGACACTCTCATGTCGTTGCGAGGAGAGTGTCCTTCTCGACGAAGCAATCTCCTCTTCGCAACGACATGGTGCTGCGAGAAGATTGCTTCGCTTCGCTCGCAATGACATAGACGGAGATGAATGAAAACCAAAATTTGGATGGCATTGATCGCGCTCTACGTTGTTTGGGGTTCGACCTATCTGGCGATCCGCTTCGCGGTGGAAACCATCCCGCCTTTTATGATGGCCGGTTTCCGCTTTCTGATCTCAGGCCTGATCCTGTTCGTATGGCGGCGCGCGGCAGGCGACCCGCTGCCCACGAAAGGGCAATGGATTTCCACCGGGATCGTCGGCCTTGCCCTGTTGCTGGGCGGCAACGGCCTGGTCTCGTGGGCCGAACAACGTGTGCCGTCCGGCGTGGCAGCCTTGATGGTCAGCACGATACCCTTATGGCTGGTTCTATTCGAGGCGTTGAGGCCGGGCGGTCTCAAGCCGGGCTGGCGCGGGATCATCGGATTATTGATCGGCTTCGGCGGCGTATTCCTGTTGATCGGGCCGGCTGAATTCTCCGGCAAGTCGGCCACACAGTTCGATATCTTTGGGACGATTGCCCTGCTCTTTGCCGCCTTGCTCTGGTCGCTCGGCTCGATCTACAGCAAACATGCCGAAATGCCCAAATCATCCTTGATGAGCACGGCCGCGCAAATGCTGGTCGGCGCGGCGGGCTTATTCATCGTCAGCGGCGCGAGCGGCGAGTTCGGCAACCTCCACCTTGCATCCGTCTCGATACAGTCCTGGTCCGGTCTGGCCTATTTGATCGCCTTCGGATCGCTGATCGGNNTATGCCTATGTCAATCCGGTGATCGCGGTCTTTCTTGGCAGCCTGCTGGCCAGCGAAGTTTTGACCCCGCGCATTCTCCTGGCGGCGGCCGTCATTATCGGTTCTGTCGTTTTCATCAATACCGGGCACAAAATAAGTGGAACGAAGGAGGCCGAAGAAACGGTCAGTGCTTAATCACCCGCCCTCAACCTCAATCATCATTCATAAATCGAAAGGAAAAGGAAAATGGATGCAAAAGATTTACTTGCACGTGTAAAGGAAGATCAGGTCAAGTTCATCTCGCTGCAATTCTCGGATGTAATGGGAGGCCTCAAGAGCGTGGATATGCCGGTCAAGGGACTGGAAGGCGCGCTCGAAGACGGCGTGTGGTTCGACGGCTCGTCTGTGGAGGGTTTTGCGAACATCGAGGGCAGTGACATGCTCCTGCGACTCGATCCAGATTCGTATGCGCTCCTGCCCTGGACCGCGCCCGAACTGCGCCGCGCCCGCATATTCTGCGATATCCTCGATGGACAGGAAAAACCCTTCCAGGGCGATCCGCGCGGGAACTTGAAGCGGGCGCTTGCCAAGCTGGATGAGCGCGGCTGGTTCTATAACGTGGGGCCTGAACCTGAGTTCCTTTTGTTCAAAGGCCGGAAAGAAGGCAGCATTCATCCCAAGCCGCACGATGAAGGCAGTTATTTTGAATTCGCTCCGTTTGAAGAACCGGCGGCAGTCCGCAACGACATGATGGAGACGCTCCGCATCATGGGCATCGAAGTGGAAGTCGGCCATCATGAGGTGGCGCAGGGCCAGCACGAGATCGATTTCCGCTTTGCGCACGCACTCAAGACCGCCGATAACGTGTATACCTTGAAATCTGCCGTCAAGGCCGTGGCCGCAAAACATGGCTTGATCGCTTCCTTCATGCCCAAGCCTGTTTTCGGGATCAACGGTTCGGGTATGCACTGTCACCAGTCGTTGTTCGATAGGAAGAGCGGCTCCAATGTGTTCTTCGACCCGAACGATGAAGCCCAC
>PMLN01000334.1:0-10565 GCA_003158885.1 Anaerolineae bacterium | reverse complement strand
GAATTGCGCTTCCCCGATCCATCTTGCAATCCGTATTTGGCTTTCACCGTCATGCTGGCCGCCGCGCTGGATGGCATTGACAAGAAGCTGGAAGCGCCCAAGCCGCTCAACAATATCAACCTCTATCATCTGGATGCCAAGGAACGCAAGAAGCTGGGCGTGAAGGAACTGCCCGGTTCGCTCGCCGAAGCTTTGGGTGAATTGGAGAAGGATGAGGTTCTGAAATCCGCCCTCGGCGATGTGATGTATGAAGCCTTCGTCAACGCCAAGCGCAAGGAATGGGACGATTTCCGCCTGAGTGTCAGCGATTACGAGATCGAACGATATTTAGAAACAGCATAAGCAGCGTTCAGCGATCAGCAGTCAGCATAAAAGCAAACCTCCGCACAAATCAATAGCGGAGGTTTTGCTTTAATTGGTTGCCGAGCAAACAATGCAAGTGTATAATCTTTACATAAGCTGTTTACAGCCAGTCGCTGTACAACTCATAGCTGGGCGCATATAAATTAAGAAAATATCAATGAGGAAAGATCGATTAAGGATTTCATTTGTCATGTTATACGAAAAAGACCTTGATGCTGTTCTTCATGAGATTATTGCAGGCTGGGGAATACCCGGCATGGCGGTTGGGGTTGTGGAAAACGATGAAATCATCTATGCCAACGGCTTCGGCGTTCAAAGCCTGGAAACACAAGCACCCGTGACAATGGATTCTGTTTTTTCCACCTGTTCCATATCCAAGTGTTTCGTTGCAACGGCAGTATTACAACTTCTCGAAAGCAGAAAAATAGAACTCAACGCCCCGATCATTCAATACCTGCCCTATTTTCGCATGGATGATGAACGTTACGCCAAAATCACGATCCGGCAGATGGTCAGCCATACATCTGGAATACCCGATATAGGCGACGAAGAATTCGACGAATTATTAACGCAGACCGACTGGGATGATGGTTGTGCAGAGCGTTTTGTCATCGGCCACTTGAGCAACAAAAAACTGCTGGCAAATCCGGGTGAAAGATTTAACTACAGCGATTTCAATTTCAACGTGCTTGCAGATATGATTGCCAAAGTCTCGGGTCAAATCTTTGAGGCGTATATGCAGGAAAACATTCTTATTCCTGCCGGATTGCCGCACAGCACTTACTTATTGAAAAATATTCCGCCAGATTTAGAGGCCATGCCTCATTTTCGAATCCCCGAAACAAAGGCCATGCCCGTCCATCCTTATCATAGGGCAGCGGCTCCGGCAAGTTTTCTACACTCAACTATTCCTGACATGTGCCATTGGGCGATGATATCCCTGAAACGAGGAAGCTTTGGCGAAAAAAGCATTCTATCTCCAACAAGTTATGACAAGATGTGGACACCCGTCGCTGATTATGGTTATTCGCGACCCAACATCTATGAAGATTATGGGCTGGGTTGGACTCTAGGGCATTTCCAGGATGTAAAAACTGTCGGGCATGGAGGCGGAGGTTGCGGATGGGTTGGTTTTCTATTCCTCATGCCTGAGAAAAATCGCGCCGCGGCTTTCTTTTGTAATGAGTTTTCCATGGGCGCCGGCGCCAGATCCTTTACGCCCTTGCGAACACTCTCGTGGATCAAAAGCCACAGGCAGGTAAAGTTTCATGGATGGTACCGGTCGATCAAGCGCTGATCGAAGGGGGCATCCAAGCAGCTTACGCTCGCTATGACGAGATCAAAGCCAACGGGATGGACGAGTATTATTTTGATGAGGATGATCTCATCAGCCTTGCGACCCAGTTCGCTTCGGCCAAAAAGCTCGACCTGGCAATTGAAGTACTGGATTTAAATATCCATGTTTACCCAAAATATGTCGAATCATATATCAAACAGGCCAAAATATATTTACCGAAAGGCGAATTCACAGAAGCTGAAAAAAGTCTTTTGAAGGCCTTATCCATTGAACCCGATAATGCCACAGTGGTTGAATTGCTAGAACTGGTTCACAACCATTAATTTGCGAATGTTCTGCTTTGTTACATTGCCTGTCGAGCAACGCGGCGGGTATATAATCCGTATATAAGATATACAGGGCTTGCAAAAATCAGACTCAAATGGCAAAAATTGGAGCATACCAAAATGACCAGGAGGCGACGAACTCGCATTAAATTCAACGAGAGCAAAAGGATTGCCCGGATGACAAAGGATGGATTAACCTTGTTGATCACGGTTTTAATCATCATCATTCTAGGCTTGTTACTAAAAATAGGCGATGTTTGGTGGCCAACATGGTTGGTTGCCTATTCTGGAAGAATAGACGGGATTCTATTATTTATCACTATGTTCCTGCTTCTCCTGTCCCCAATTATTGTTGATTTTAATAGCAATCCACGAGTTCTTTCCGGACCAGGAAAAGATCCCCGGCACGGTTGAAGCCCATCAATCACCTCGTTGGCTTTTCCGTTCAACGCCGATCATTGATAATGAAACTCAAGTCTCTTCTGCTCAATAGTGCAGTAATATGCGCCTTTTCCCTTTTGGGTTATGGATTAGGCCGGTCAATTGGAAATTCTTCAATTGGCGAATATAATCCTCCTTGGACTCATTACTTAATTCATTCCCTGTCTAAAGAAATAGTGAACATTGTTCATGTTGATATTCAATCAGATTTAGAAGACCCTACAGGCGACGTTTTGTATGTGGCAACAAAAAATGGTAATGTCTATTCGAATACTCTATTTCAAAGTGATTGGCTATTAGTTAACCCCGTTCCCACTTGGGACAATAGCTATATTACCAAATGCGCACAAAAATCATCTACCCCTACAGATAGTCATATGTGGGATTCTCCACCAGTGGGGAAAATGGTAATTGATAGCGCTGGCGTAAGGTTCGAAAGACCCATATCCACGATCACGCGCTGTTATGTTTTAATAAGCGATGGTAGTCTTGAAGTTTGGATACATTCAGGAGATGCGGTGGGTTTAATTATGAGCGAATTTTGGAAAACGGTTTATGCATTGTTTGGAACGGTATTAGGTATTATTATCGGTGTTATTATTATTCGCCTCAAAAAAAGATCAGAGATTTCCTCAACATAAACGGCAGCCGTCAAAAGATGGCGATACTATTGTGTTTTTGCTTCTACTTATAGCGACTCGCTAATCCTCGCTTGCAATTGTTTTTTCAATCTCGGCAGACAAATGAACGAAATTTGATTCGTTTCAGCTCATTGAATTAATGCTCCCCTCTTGCCAACGCTTCGATTTCAATGCGCGTCTTGCATTCGTTCACCAATTTCCCGTCCCTCATCTGTAATACCCGATCCACATATTTGCACATCCGCAGATCATGCGTCACCATGATCCCGGCGCGCTGGTTCTCGTGGATCAAAGCCGCGAAGGTTTGAACGACCTGAAAAGCGCGTTCGGTATCGAGACTGGCGGTCGGCTCATCGGCCAGCACCACCGCCGGGTTATGGATCAGCGCACGCGCAATAGCCACGCGCTGCTGCTGCCCACCGGACATCTGCGCAGGCAAACTACGCAGGCGGTCTTCCAGGCCAAGCCGCGCCAGCAATTCCTCCGCACGGAGACGGTTGACTTTACCCAACGTACCGTTCAAGCGCAGCATGAATTCCACATTCTCCTGCGCCGTCAAATATGGAATGAGATTGTTGGACTGAAAGGTAAAACCGATGCGGGAACGGCGCAGTTTAACGCGTTCCGATTCGCCCATCGCCGAAAGCTGCTGCCCGTCGATAAAAACCTCGCCGCTTGACTGCGTCAGCAAGGCTGCCAGGATCGAAAGCAAAGTGGTTTTGCCCGAACCGCTCGGTCCCACCAGAGCCACAAACTCTCCGGAATGAACCTGGAACGAAACATGGTCCACCGCATTGAGGGGCGCGCCGTCCAGTATGAATGTTTTAACCAAATCACGGACTTCCAAAACAATTTCCTTCATCATAGCCTCACTGTAACCGCAGCGCTTTGAGCGGTTCGATGCGCACTGCATAAATCACGGAAACCAACCCGCCGATGGGGCCGATCAGCAACAGGGCAACCACGGCAAAGAGCGAACTCGTGCCGTTGAAGACCAGTGGAATGGTTGGGGGAAAGCCCAGCGAGAAGAGATATGTCAGCCCGCCGCCGATCCCCACCCCGATCGCCGTGACGATGATGATTTGGATCACCGCCGAAGCGCCCACGGTCCCGTTGGAGGAACCGATGGCTTTCAGCACGCCGATCTGCGGAACCTTTTGAAGGATCTGAATCTGGAAGAACCCGCCGATCACCAGTACGCCGATCAACAAGGTGAAGACGCCCTGGGTTTGAACCGTGCCCTGTTGGGCCGAATAACCGGGAATGGCATTGATCGTGGTGGGAATATCCGCCACTTCGATATTCGGCACCTTCGTCAGCAATTGCATTTCCATCGATTGGATTTGTTTTGGATCGGCTAATTGCACCGCAATGATATTTGGGTATGGCGTGTCATCCTTCAAATCCGCGGCGGACTGGGGGCGGACTTTCTCCCACGTTGCCGCCGAAGTAAAGATCGTGGGCTGGAAAAAATAAGACTGGTTGGAGGTCAACCCAACCACGCGCAAATAAAAGAACTCATCGGTGCCACCCTGCGTGGAACGGATCGTCATTTCGTCGCCCACCTGGAAGCCGCTCCGCAGAGCCACATTTTGATCGATCACCGCTTCGCCTGAGTCGCCGGTGTGAAAAACGCGCCCGGCGATCACAGGCGGCAAACCCGGCTGGCCCGGTTCTGCCGCCAAAAGGGAAACTTTGAGCGGGCTTTTATTGGCTTCGATCTCGGTGCTGGAAGTATAGATCGGGCCGGCCGCGGCCACCCCGTCCACGCGGCGGATCTGGCGCACGGTATCCACCTGCAACTGGCTGGACGAAATGTTGGTATCCGACTTCTGCAGGAAGACGATCAACTGTGCGTTGAGATTGGAAACATATTGGCGGTTGCCATTTGCCAGGCCCTCACCGAGCGCGGCGATGAATAGTACCAAAAGTGTGATCAACGCGATCACCAGGCTGACCAGCAGGAAACGCCCGCGGCCGCGCCAAACTTCCTTCAATGCAAGATACGTTGCGATGGATAATGCTCTCATTTTTTCAATCCTGATTTCGCGCGCACACGCACGGGAACGACCGGGTTCTCGAATGGTTTCTTCCAATTTACGCCCATCACGCCGTGCAAAAGCAAATCCACAGGCGGATGATCAGCAATATCATTGTAATAATAGGGCAGGCGGATTCTTCCATCCGTTCCGATCACAAACAGCCCCGCCATTTGCATGGCATCCTGACCCTTGGGCGGGAACTCGGTCTTCCAGCCTTTTTCGCTCCTCAAACGCGCATTGGATTCCCAAACATGCGGGGAAAGAAATGTCTGCCACACGTTGGCGCGCGCCAATCCATAGGCATGATATGCGCGTCGTTCGGGATCGCAAAGACACAGTACGCCGCGTGCATATTTTCTGCAAAAGGCCTTGGCTTCCTTCGGCGTTCCCTGAGTAACGATGACGGGAAGCAGGCCGTTGGCTTCCATATCCTTTGCGGAATGTGCAAGCTTCGTCACCATATCCTTGCATTGCGGACAGCCAAAGTGCCGCGCAAAGGCCAGCACGATGACCCGCTTTTTCCATAACGAAGAAAGGTTGATCGCCTCCCCATCGCTATCCAGCACTTCAAGATCGGGAGCCATATCGTTGAATTTCAGAAGAGCATGCTTTGCCATATCCTTATTTTATCCTTCCGGGCGAAATACCTGACTTTTACAGGACATTTGAGAGTTTTTGAAAGCCGAAATTAAGGGACCTTCATATAGTTTTTGGCATCCACCCGATAGCGAAAACAATCCATGCCGAAATAATTGGTTCGATCCACCAGCGCTAACCCACATTTCAAGGCCACGCGTTGGGAGGCAATATTCTCGGGATGGACAATGGCAATGATGGATGCCAGGCCGAGCACCTCAAAACCAAATTCCAGGCTGGCGATTGTACCTTCCGTTGTCCAGCCCAGGCCGCGAAACGATTCACTGATCAAATAGCCCACTTCGATCTCGTCCGTGTCGGGCAAATATTGCAAACCATTCCAGCCGATCAATCCCGGATGATCCAGCGGCTCCACGCCCCACCAGCCGAAGCCATGTTCCTCCCAATGTTTCAACTGGCTACGGATGAACTTCTCCGTTTTCTCGCGCATCCACGGCACGGGATTGGGATAATAACGAAAGATATCCTTTTGGTTTGCAATTTGGATCAATACATCGACATCCGCCAATCCAAACGGACGAAGTTTTGTATGTGCGGTTACAAGAGTTGGAATATCCATTAGCCCAATCCCAGATAACAAAATTGAAAAAGGTTCATCGGCATATTTCGCAGAGTTTTTTCAATAACCTGTGTAATCTGCGAAATCTGTGGATTTCTTTGAATAGGATCTATTTTACAATAATATCCGAAAATTCCTTCAAGACGGCTTTCACTTTTTTCTGCAATGCTGTTGGATGGATCGTTGAAATATTCAGTCGTTTTGCTTCGACAAATTCCGCAAAACGCGCCAATCCCTTTGCCAATGCGCCGGCAAAGTCCGCGTCTTTGACCGGCGCATCGTCCTCGTACCAAAAACCTTTGATCTGCAGGTTCATCGTCTCCCGATCCAGTTTGGGATCGAGGCGCGCCACCAGGTCATCACCATACAATATGGGCAGGACATAATAGCCCCAGCGGCGCTTGTGGGCAGGCACATACACTTCCCACTTGTAATCGAAATCGAAGAGCTTCTTGGCGCGCCCACGTGCGCTGACAATATCCAACGGAGAGAGCAAGGTTACTTCCTCCAGCGTGGTCGCATCTTTTGGCTTCCAACTCTTGGGGACTTTTCCCTTTTCGAGGGCTTCCAACGCCGCGACATCTTCTGTCAAAACCAGATAGGTTTCGCGTCCGCCCTCGATCTGGACTTGAGTAAACATCCCGGCCTCTCGCAATCTCCCCAACAAACTCTTTATCTGGGCTGGCGAATAATCGCGGCGCAGGTAACCATGCAGTTCGACTCCCATTTTTGTTTCGCTCTTCAAGCCCATGAATGAGACGGTCTTGCGTGCAAAAAAATCATCCGCTTCCTTTTCACTTGCAACGTAATCCAATTCCTTCGGCGCGATGTTCTCGCGAAAATCATAGACGCGATTGAATCCGTCGCGGTGATGCATCATCAACTCTCCCGATATCCACATATCGTACAGCGCCAGCGAAGTTTCCTTGCGCCCGCGATAATTCCAGTTATCCAGCGATTTTCCTTCGAAATCACGGTTTCCAAGTGGACCGCGCTTCTTCAACTCTGCGCGCACAAAATCAAAGATCTCGTGATGCGTGAAAACGAAATCTTCCACGCGTTTGGCATGACTATACCGCTCCATATTCACGCGCCAGTATGGGAGTTCAGACGTTGGATAGACCGCCAGCCAGCCGCCGTAGTCGAAGAACTGGCGGTCTTTGTATAAAGCCTGCTGAAGATAATCGGGTTTGTAATCCAGCACACGGCTGTGCAGCACAATATCCTGGCTACGCGCAACCACGTTCAGCGGGTCGAGTTGAACTGCCTCGCAGGCGCGCAGCGCCTCCACGGTGCCGCGCTTCCCTTTCCAGCGGCGACCCGGCCACAGGCCTTGCTTGCCCAAAACAAACCGGCGGGCGGTTTGTTGAGAGATGACGATCGGGTTCATACATTCACACGGTCACCGCGCGTGGTGGGCACGGATAAGACCAAGAAAGATACATCCGCTTCGGAACGGTTCGTGAATTGATGTCTTGTTTGCGGCGGGATTTCAAGTCCATCCCCTTTTTTCATTTCGACCTCCCCATCCTCGAAAACCAGCGTGGCTTCACCTTCGAGAACGAAGAAGAATTGCCGCGCGGCCGTGTGATAGTGCATCGCTTCAGAGCCGCCGGCTGGGATACATTCCTGGATCACGCTCATATCGCCGCGTTTGAGCAGGTGCCAGCCATCGCAGGCCTCTCCCCAAACATAATGTTCGGCATTGGAAATGGAAACGGTTTGCATATCAGGCGGTAAACGGGTTGAAGTCGGTTTCGCGGTCGAAGTAATCTTCGTTCTCGGCACGCTTCAGCGCATTGACGATCACATACGTCAACGGCGTGGCAATTGTTTCATAAGCTGTCTTTAAGAACCATTGCAAAAGCATGGCTTGAACCAGCCCGCCCGTCGGAATGATCCCCGCAAACGCAGCCGTGATGAATGGAAGCCAGCGGTACGAACGCTCCCTCGCTTTCATCGCACCGCCTTCTTCGCCGCCGGGGTTTTTACCTTCTCAGACTCGACGGTAATCCCAATGCCGCCGCGCACGCCAAAAATTCCGGTGACTTTACAGTAATGGGGATTCAGGGCTTTGACGATGTCATCCAGGATCGTGTTGACCACATGCTCGTGAAAAACGCCTTCGTTGCGATAAGACCAGAGGTACAACTTGAACGACTTCGATTCCACGATTTTCTTATCAGGCACATATTCCACTCTGATGGTGGCAAAATCAGGCTGGCCGGTGGCGGGACATACGCAGGTGAATTCATCGGTTTCGAGTTTGACCAGATAATAACGGTCCGGGTTGTGATTGGGAAACGCCTCCAGCTTTTTGCTCGGTTGGGACTTGTGACCCAGAAGTAATAAGTTTTTTAAATCTGAAGGTTTGGTTGGCATAAATAAATCTCCTTAGATTGTATGATTGCGAGAGCAACGAAACAATTGCCTTGTGAACATCAATTGGATATTTGTGATGGGAGATTGCCGCGCCGCGAAGAACGCGGCTCGCAATGACATGTTATAAATTACTGACCAGCGGCGCCTGGTCCGCGACCTTCTCGATCAAGCGGCAAAACGAACACAGGCCGGGCGCGGAAGTTGCCTGTCCGCAATTGGAACAGGGATGCAAATAATCAGCCGGTTCTTTTGATTCTGCAAACAATCCGGTTTGGCGTGCCTCGAGGAAACGCAGGTAAAACGTCAGCTTGGCTCCGGGGCGATCATTCTCCAGGCGGTTCAGGACTTCCTTATAGTAAATCGAGGTCGAGCCTTCGGCGAACGGGCACTCTTCATAGATATATTCAATGCCGCGCAGAATCGCATAGGCGGTCATCTCGCGTTCGTATAAGCGGCACAGCGGCTTGGCCTTGCGCGCCAGGCCATCCGCCGAGGGAAGCACAGGCCCCTGCCGTAAGAGATATTCCACCGACCACGAAAGCGTGTTCCCGAAAAGCACCGCCGCCTCATCATCCAGGTTATGGCCGGTCGCCAAAACATCGTAACCCAGGTCGCGGGCGATGCGGTTCATCACATGCCGCTTGGTCAACCCGCAGACCGCACAGGGCTTGCCGTGGCCGCGATGCGAGATTTGAGCAAGCACCGGGATGGGCTGGCCGTATTCCTTTTCAATATCCACCACCTGCAGTTTGAGGTTGTGATCGTTCGCAAATTTTTCAGCCAGGCGATGCGACTCGGAGGAATAGCCAATGCCCGCGTCAATGCCAAGACCGATATAGAGGCCGTCGGCCTGATACCCCAGACGCACAAGGATATCCCACAGCGACAACGAATCTTTTCCGCCCGAAACCGCCACCAGGATCTTATCATCGTGGCCGAACATTCCATACTTCCTGATAAAGCGTTCGGTCTGCTCAGGGACCCATTCGAGGTAGTGTTCCTTACAGAGCGCCAATTTATGCTGGCGCATGTTGACCGAGGCTTTCGCACCACATTTCCGACATTTCATAATATTCAACCTGTCATTGCGAGCCGCGTTCTATGCGGCGTGGCAATCTCAACTAACCTGCAAACATCCGCTCGCAATAACAACATGAAATCAACCACCAGAGATTACCGCTATTAGTTTGACCACATCGCCATCCTTCAAAATCTCATCCTCGAGGATCATCTCGCCTTCGCGCGTGGCAATGACCGACTCGGGCAAGACATTCACCTTTTGCAAGGATGAAAGCAGCGTCATGCCGGGTTTGACTTCAAATTCCTTGTCGCGCAAAATCAACTTAACCGTCATATATTCCTCTATGAACAGATTTTATCATAAGCATTTCTTCATCGTCCTCTTTCTTCTTACTTCTCACTTCTTTCTTCTCACTTCATCCTTCACATTTCCATCTTGACACCGCGTCCCCTTGCCTGTACCATGTACTCATGCGCATTGCAATGATGGCCGACGTGTACAAGCCGCATGTCAGCGGTATCACGAATTACATTGACTTGAATAAACGCTATTTTGAAAAGGCGGGACACGAGGTTTATGTGGTCACCTTTGGCGACCAGGACTATCACGATGAGGAGGCGCACGTCATCCGCTCCCCCGGCGTGCATATTGTGGATACGGGGTATTACCTGTCCTTTCGCCATACCATTGCGGCGAAGAAATTATTGCAAACGATGGATATCGTCCATGTCCATCATCCTTTCATCAGCGGGCGCCTCGCCCTGCGTTACTGCGAGCCCCTGCACATCCCCACGGTGTTTACCAACCACACGCGCTATGATCTATACGCACAAGCC
>PMLN01000308.1 GCA_003158885.1 Anaerolineae bacterium | reverse complement strand
ATGTAAACGATCCAACGCTTCAAGGGCCTGTAGATGGTGCGTGGAGTGGCATATTCTATATTTGCAACCGTTACATATCCCATCAGCTGGATACTTATTTAATCGCGAAGTTTCCGGGCGATTGCGATTCAGGCAGTGCATTGGGCTGGGTAAATGGCCTACGTATTCAGTTTCAATTTCTGGGGGAATTCCCCAAACAGCTGACGACCCCGGGACCTTAATTCTTCGAGTGTAATCAGATCTTTTGTCGAGGTGAAACATGCCTACTGTACGGGCGAGTGATTCTCTTAAAACTTTATTCTCAAAGGCCGAATCGGCTTTTTCGGCTAAAAACTATAAAAAAGCGATTGATCTTCTTAATGAGATCTTAGAGCGACAACCTAGGAATCGGCGCGCCCAAGCTTTGATGAAAGAGATATATGCTACCATCGAAAACAATAAGGCAACTGCAATTAAAAATATTCAAAAAGCAGAAAAAAGTTTAGAAGCCGGGAACGCGGATGAAGCGTTGTCTCTTCTGCACGATGCCCAAATTAACGATCCAGATGCGAATCCTGAAAAGATATCCAACATCCAAAATAATGCACGTCTCCTAAGAAGAGATTTTATGGAGGCTAGGATTCTATTGGAGGCTGGAAAATCGACAGAGGCCTTTGATAGGCTTAATATACTGGCGAATCAATATCCTCAAAGTGATGAGATTGAAGAACTGCGCCAACGCTCCTTGCGTGAGAGTCATAGGCAAGGTCCTTCGCCAGCCCAATATATGATGGCTACAGTTTTTGTATTTATATGTGTTATCTTCTTTCTGCGTTTGTTGGGTTTGCTTTGAGCAGGAGTTTGGAAAATAAAGAAGAGGATTCCTGACAATGATGAGATTACCGGATTGGTTGTACAGCCTTATTAATCGATTTAATAAGATTAAGCGGCAACTGTTTAATTGGATTATAAAATCCCTAAGCACAGGTGGTGTTCTCGCAATTGTTATTCTCGTGGGGCTATCGTTCGTAAGTATTAAGGATATGAGAAGTGTAAAATCCTTGTCTGAGAAATTTGAAAATGATAATCTAAGGGTGGGCATTGTTTATCACGAATTCGCTGCGCCCGGGGAATCCGGTGATATTGAAGTGGTCGTAGAAAATGTCGGTCAAGACTCATACAAAGATGTTCGAATAAACATTATTGATGGTGAACACGTGTGGTTTATGCAGGGAAACGAGTCTTTTATTCCTCAATTAAAACGGGGCGAACAGGAGCATTTAACCCTACACTATATAATAATCCCTTCTTTACCTAAGAGCGTTGATCACTTGGATTTGAGAGTTTTTGTTGAGTATACGATGAGCGGTAATTCTCCTGATTCGATGGCCGGGACATCAACAAAGAATGTTGAATTCTCGGACCCACCGGAAATTCGTTTTATTCCTTATGTAAGCTTATTTTTTGCACTTAATAATACAGAAGTCGAAAACCCCAATGAACTCTCAGGGCTTACAAGTTTTTTTGGCGCCATGGTTGGATTAACCGGGGTTATATTAACTTTGCGAACGAACTTCCAGCAGATCGGAGAATGGTTTGCTTCGAAGAAGAGGGAAAAGGAAACTAAGAATAATTAAAAGTCTTGATGTTCTACCGCCGGATGCACTCTTTAACTCTAAACATGCTATATTTTTGTGCCCCCGGAGAGGCTCGTCGCGCAGCACCCTATTAGGGAACTCTCAACCTGCCAATTCGAAGCCAGTCCGGGGCCAGCCCAGGCTTATAACTCTGCCACTACCGGGATGATCTCCTTGCCAAATGTCACCAGGGGTGCAATCTCGTGGACATTGGGCATGTTGAAGATAGCTTGCTGGATGCCGATGCTGGACAGCAGCCGGCAGTGTGCGATCACATCTGCGGCGCTCATATGACCAGGTGCCAGCCAGGCCGTGCCCAGGGTGGTCTTCTCGATCATGGCGTAATCGCGGCCCAAATGCTCACAATGCGCTTTCAGAACATCCAGTTTATGGCGAATGACATCCATATCCGGGGCCGCGAACAGGTTACAGGCATCGGCATATTGCGCAACCAGGCGTAAGGTTTTCTTCTCGCCCGACCCGCCGATCAAGATCGGCGGATGAGGTTGTGTCAGCGGCTGCGGGCTGTTCAACGTCTCTGCAAGCTGGTAGTGCTTGCCCTGATAGGGCGCGCGCTTGCCTGACCACATCTGCAGAACGATTTGCAGCGCCTCTTCCAACCGCTCGAAGCGTTCGGCTACCGGTGGAAAGGGGACGCCCAGACCGAGCGCCTCGCGTTCGTTCCACGCCGCTCCGATGCCAAGATAGGCACGTCCCTTGGATAGCACATCCAGGGTTGTCACTGTCTTTGCCAGGATTCCAGGATAGCGGTAAATCACGCCGGTAACCNNGGTAACCATTGTGCCCAGCTTGACATTTTTCGTGAACCCGGCCAGATAGGAAAGCACGCTGTAGCCTTCCAACATTTCATCCTCGGCCGGGCCGAGGCCCGACTGAGGGTTCCGGCCGCCGATTTGGAAGAAGTGGTCCATCACCCATAGGCTGGCGAAGCCGGCTTCATCGGCTGCGGCAGCGATTTCCGCCAGTTTGGCAGCAATGCTGGCCGGTCCGCCGGGCCATGTAAAATTCGGGACTTGCAACCCAATTTTCATTGATGCTCCTTGTTCATTAAGATCTTACAAGTGACTCTAGTGAAAAAAGACATCAAACACGACCCTGAGAGAACACAGGGCAAGCGGACACGATGTACACACGTGTGCCTGCGGCGCAGTGCAGGCAAAGGGAAAACGAAAGGGGTTTACTTCGTGTCTCTTCGTGAACTTCGTGGATGAATCCTTTTTGGTTTCGGCTTGTTCGGGTTAGGGTTGCTTGAAAGGTTGTCCGAAGCGTTCATGGTGAGCGATTTCGGAGAGCGGCTTGCGCTTCTTCTTGCCCTTGCCGATTGGCTTGACAGCGTAACCGAAGGGCAGGATGGCCAACACGTCAATCTGCTCGGGAATGCCCAGAAGCGGCTTTACTGCGGTCAGATTCTCAAAGCCGACCCAATTGGATGCAACCCCCTCCGACCAGGCCGTCAGGATCATTGACTGGATGGCGCGGCTCGCATCGGAAACCGCGTAGATGGATTTCTCCATTGCAACAACAATCGCCAGTGGGGCCTGGGCAATATAAGGTCCGCTGCGGGCCAAGGCTGCGAGTTTTTTCAATGTTTCCGAATCTTCCACGAGGATGAAATGCCACGGCTGGCCATTCATACTACTGCCGGTCAACCGGCCGGCCTCCACGATCCGAAGGACAAGCTCCGCTGGAACAGGTTTATCTTGATAGGCACGCACAGCTAATATCGTGCGGATTGCATCGTATACTTCCATAATTCATTTCCTTATTTGATCGAGTCTTCTCTACCGTACAGTTTATGCGTGATGACTAAAAATAGAACACGGATGACGCTGATTCAGCCGATTTTCGCAGATGAAGTTTAAAAAATCTGCGTGCATCCGCACCATCCGCTCTGATCCGCGTGCTATTTTTTAGGTTGTACGGTAGAAAAATCGAGTCAAAATCCAGGCTGGGTAAATTAGCGCAGGTTGAGGGATAGCTCACTGAGGCGGGCCATTTCATCGCTGGATAGTTTAAACTTCATGGCCCCGGCGCTTTCTTGTGCCTGGTGAACTTTGGTCGCGCCCGGTATGGTAACCACGGTTTCGCCCTGTGAATGGATCACCCAGTTCAACGCCACCTGGGCAGCCGTGGCATTGTATTTGACGCCAATCTCTTCCAAAGCCAGCACCAGTGACCGGCTTTTCTCAACGCTGCTCTGCAGTCTGCCGCGCCAGAAGAAGGATTTTTTCTGCAACAGCTCAGGGTTCTTGTGATACTTTCCGGTCAATAATCCCGAAGCCAGGGGGGTATAGGCGATGATCGTGATCCCCAATTCCCTGGCGGTATCCAGGATGCCGTTCCTTTCGATGGAACGATCCAACAAGCTGTAGCGGACCTGGTTCACTGCCAGGGGCAGTCCTCTCTTTTGCAGTGTTTTGTAAGCCCGGCGCATCTGATCGGAATTGAAGTTACTGATACCCACCGAGCGGATCTTGCCCGACTCGACCAGGTCCGCCATCGCTTCCATTTCCGCCTCCGGCGAGGAAAAACCAAAAGGCTGGTGCACCATGTAAAGGCTGATGGTGTAGCCATCCAGAAAACGGATACGGTTCTGAATTGTGCGCGGGATGTTACGAGCCGTTCGAAAAAGCGGCCACCATTTGGTTGCCACAACGACTTCCTCATCCTGCTTCCCGGCGGCTTTCAAAGCTTTGGAAAGCGAGGCCTCCGACAGACCTGCACCGTAAAGCTCGGCTGTATCGAACCAGTTAATGCCGCCATCCAGCGCCGCCTTGACCGTGGCATTTTTTTCATCCTGGCCGATCACTGGAAAAGCGGAGCCAAGCAAGCCTCCGCCGCCGGAGAATTCCATCATTCCCAATCCGATGGGGGTAACTTTGATATTCGTTTTTCCCAGAGTACGCATTGAAATAATTCCTGCAGTTGGCATGGATTTGTCCCTTTCGAGGATCGCAAAGATGAGGGGATTGACAGCAGAAGATTATACGCCCGATAGCCATTCCTCCGCTGGCGGTTTTATCCATGCTGATGGATGAAGGGGAAGTACACCCAGGCTATCACCGCAAAGACGAACATGATTACGGCGCAGACTATGGCCGTGGCCGGAGCGCCGAAGCGCTGGGCAAAAACCCCGGTCGCCAGCTCGCCAATGGTGTAGGAGCCGTTCATGACCATGGCATATACGCCCATCACCCGGCCGCGCAGGGCGTCGGGCACCTCGGTCTGGACCAGCGTATTGTTGTTGTTGGTCATCAGCATCATGCTCCAGCCGATGATCACCAGGGATCCCAAAGAGAGCGGGAGCCAGCCTACACATGCAAAAATAAAGAGCGCCACCGGCATGATCAGGGAGCCGAGCATCCACAGTTTTCCGCGTAGCCTTTGACTACCGAGAGAAGCCAGCATCAGCGCGCTGACGAGGGCGCCGAAGCCGCGCGCCGATATCAGCAAGCCATTGGTGGTCACGCCGCTGTGCAGCACGTCCGTTGCCCAGGCAGGCAGCAGGTTCAAAAAGCCAAACCCGAAGAAGTTCACCATGCCCACGGCTCCGATCAGGGCCATCACCAGAGGGTTGGAAAAAACGTAACGCACCCCCTCGGCAATTTCCTCCCTGGCAGTCGAACTGTGCATAGGCTGTGGCTCCAGTTTAATGTGCATCAGGAGCAAAGCCACGATCACGGCGACGAAAGAAAGGCCATTGAGCGTGAAGCACCAGGCCGCTCCAAAAGCAGCATAGGTCAGGCCGGCTACCGATGGTCCAACCACCGTGGCGATATTGTACATGGTCGAGTTGAGGGCGATGGCATTGTCCATCTCTGCTCGATCAACCAGTTCAAGCACGAACGAGATGCGCGCGGGGGCATCGAAGGCATTGGCTATCCCCAGCAGGAAAGCTAGAACGAGGATATGCCAGGGCTTGACGATATTGGCAAAGTCCAAAGCTGCCAGGATGAAAGCCAGGACCAGCATGGCGGACTGCGTGATGACCAACAGCGTTCGGCGGGAGATCCGGTCAGCGATCCAGCCGCCGAACAGGGAAAACAGCAGGGTCGGCACTCCCGCCATGAAACCGACCAGCCCCAGATAGTTCGTGGAGCGGGTGATCTGGTAGATCAAATACCCCTGGGCTGTGGCCTGCATCCAGGTGCCCATCAGGGAAACCATCTGGCCTATGAACCACAGCCGGTAATTGTAATGTTTGAGCGCCGCAAAGGTTTCGCTCCAATGCAAATTAAAGGTGACCTTATGCGGCGGATCAATATTTCTCAATATATAATACCCAATGCGGTACAAACCCAAGTCAAAGGATCATGCCTGGAAGAACGGTGATCCTGAATTCGTTGAGGCAGACAGGCCTGCCGATATTCTCGTCTATCAGCCTATGAACCCAATCAGGACTGGATCGTTTGCTGGAGCCTCGTTCGCACACGCTCCCAGGCTGCGGTGGTCAGGAAACTTTCATCCATGTTTGCCGCCATTTGCTCAAAGCGTTTGATCGGTATTGTCAAGGTCAGTAAATTTGCGGACACTTGGGGACGGGCCGTGATGTCAAACATCCCCAGTACAGCGCGTGGCTGCTCAGATTGTGCCTCCCAATATGGGTAGTTTACGAGGGTCGAGCAGCCGGAGCCTGCCGGTGAGATCACACCGTATGGGTCCGAGCGGTCATAGTTTGCCAAAGTAAGCAAGCCGGAAAGTACATCCGCCGATGCGAAAAAAATCACTGCAAAAGGCTGATCGTTCCCGGCGAGTTTGTCCCAACGCTTGAAGACCAAAAAATGACCGGGCGCCTGGAAAGCAGGATGGCTTTTTAAGTAGTCACTGACCAAGTCCGGCGATTTCTTAACGCGCTCGCCCTCGATCTCCCCTGGAATGCCGCAGGAAAGGAAGAATTCAAACTGCGGACGCAAAGATTGGGAGAATCCGGTATAGCGCCT